>JAYSCA010000234.1:0-4682 GCA_041915165.1 Ideonella sp. | reverse complement strand
AAGACTTCGGCGGGCGCCTGGCGCGCCCCGGGACGACACCCATGCCGCTCGGCACGCTCGACCGCAACCCGCCGCCGTTCTTCCACCAGGGCCCTTCGGCCCTGTCGAGGCTGCTGCTGGCTGCCGCTCTGGCCATCTTCCTGATGGCCGCGGATCACCGTTTTGCGCTGATCCAGCCCCTGCGCAACGGGCTGGCCACCACGCTGCTGCCCGTCGTGCGGGCCGTGGGCCTGCCGGTGGAGCTGGCCGCGGGCAGCGCCGACTACATGGGCGGCCTGCGCCAAGCCCTGGCCCACAACGAGGCCCTGCAGCGCCAGCTGACGGCCCAGGCTGAACAAGCCACCCGGGCCGACCGCCTGGCCCAGGAGAACGCCCAGCTGCGTGCCCTGCTGGACCTGCGGCCGGCCACGCCACCGCACAGCCAGGTGGCCGAGGTGCTGTACGAGGCCCCCGACCCCTATGTGCACAAGATCTTCATCGACCGCGGCACCCGCCAGGGCGTGGTGGCCGGCGCGCCGGTGATGAATGAACACGGCATCCTTGGCCAGGTCACTCGCACCTACCTGCTGTCGTCCGAGGTGACGCTGCTGTCCGACCGGGACGCGACCATCCCGGTGCTGAACGCCCGCACCCAGCACCGCAGCGCCGCCTTCGGCACCGGGGACGAGGCCCAGATGGAGCTGCGCTTCGTGGCCGCCAACGACGATGTGAAGCCCGGCGACCTGCTGCTGACCAGTGGCATCGACGGCCTCTATCCCGCCGGCGTGCCGGTGGCCAAGGTCAACAGCGTGAACCGCCAGGGCGAGGGTGGCTTCGCCCACATCAGCCTGAGCCCGGTGGCCAAGACCGGCGGTCTGCGCTTCGTGCTGCTGCTGGGGCCGGTCAACGCCCAGGCCGACACGGCCGTGGCGGCCGCGGTGGCCGCCGCCAGCGCCGCGGCCTCGGCCGCCTCCGCCGCCAGCGCCAACGAGTTCGGGAGCGCGCCGAAATGAGCATCATGCCGCGCGCGGCGGACCAGCTGCTGCTGCCCGTCAACCCCTGGTTCCTGTGGACCTCGCTGTTGCTGGCTCTGGTGCTGAACCTGCTGCCCCTGGGCCAGGTGCCCTGGATGCCCGACTTCCTGGCCCTGGTGCTGGTGTTCTGGAGCGTGCACCAACCCCGCCGGGTCGGCATCACCACCGCCTTCGTGCTCGGCCTGCTGATCGACGTGCACCACGGCTCGCTGCTGGGCCAGCATGCGCTGGCCTACAGCGTGCAGAGCTTCTTCGGCATCGCCATCCACCGCCGCGCCCTGTGGTTCGGCCCCTCGGGCCAGATGCTGCAGGTGGCCCCGGCCTTCTTCCTGGGCGCGCTGCTGACCCTGTTGGTGCGGCTGGTGGCCGGTGACGGCCTGCCGGGCTGGCTGTTCCTGATCGCCCCGCTCGCCGAGACCCTGCTGTGGCCGGTGGCCAGTGCGGTGTTGCTGGCGCCGCAGCGCCGCCCGCCGGACCCCGACAAGAACCGCCCCCTGTGACCCGGGTGACCGCATGACCGAGTTGCGCAACATCCAGCGGGAACTGGAGCGCTTCCGTTTCCGCTCGATCGCGGCGGCGGCCTTCGTGCTGCTGGGCTTCGGGCTGCTGATCGCCCGGCTGCTGGTGCTGCAGGTGGCGCGGCACGACGAGCTCTCCACCCGGGCCGAGGCCAATCGCATCGCGGTGCTGCCGATCGTGCCGCAGCGCGGCCGCATCCTGGACCGCAACGGCGTGGTGCTGGCCAACAACTACACCGCCTACACGCTGGAGATCACCCCCTCCAAGGTGAGCAACCTGGAGGAAACGATCGGCCAGCTGGCCCAGCTGATCGACATCCAGCCGCGCGACCGCAAGCGTTTCAAGCGGGCGATGGAGGAAGGCAAGAGCTTCGAGAGCCTGCCCATCCGCACCAAGCTGACCGACGAGGAGGTGGCCCGCTTCCTGGCGCAGCGCTTCCGCTTCCCCGGCGTGGACATCAAGGCCCGGCTGTTCCGCAACTACCCGCTGGGCGACACGGCCAGCCACCTGCTGGGCTACATCGGCCGCATCAACCAGGCCGAGAAGACCGCGATGGAGGACTGGGACGAAGACCGCCAGGCCAACTACCGCGGCACCGAGTACATCGGCAAGCTGGGGCTGGAGCAGGCCTACGAGGCCGAGCTGCACGGCCAGACCGGCTATGAGGAGGTGGAGACCGCCGCCAGCGGCCGCGCCGTGCGGCGCCTCAACAGCCACCCGCCCACGCCGGGCAACGAGCTGCACCTGTCGATCGACATCAAGCTGCAGAACCTGGTGGAGCAGCTCTACGGCAACCGCCGCGGCGCGCTGGTGGCCATCGACCCGCGCAACGGCGAGGTGCTGGCCTATGTCTCCAAACCCACCTTCGACCCCAACCTGTTCGTCGATGGCATCGACTTCGACAGCTGGCGCGAGCTGAACGAATCGATCGACAAGCCGCTGCTCAACCGCGCGCTGCGCGGCACCTACCCGCCGGGCTCCACCTTCAAGCCCTACATGGCGGTGGCGGCACTGACCACCGGCAAGCGCGACCCGCACCTGGTGATCCAGGACAACCTGAGCTACACCTTCGGTGGCCACACCTTCGGCAGCCCGGAGACCGACCGTGCCGGCCCCAAGGACATGCGGCTGGCGATCGTCACCTCGTCGAACGTCTACTTCTACAGCCTGGCGGTGGAGATGGGCGTGGACCTGATCCACGACCAGCTGGAGCCCTTCGGCTTCGGCCGCAAGACCGGCATCGACCTGGAAGGCGAAGTCACCGGCGTGCTGCCCTCCACCGAGTGGAAGCGCCGCACCTACAAGCGGCCCGAGCAGAAGAAGTGGTACCCCGGCGAGACGGTGTCGCTGGGCATCGGCCAGGGCTACAACAACTTCACGATGACCCAGCTGGCCACGGCCATGGCCACGCTCAGCTCCGGTGGCCAGCGCTTCGAGCCCCGGCTGGTGCGCGAGGTCGAGGACCTGGTGACCCACCAGAAACGCATCGTCTCGTCCAAGGCCCTGCCGCCGCTGCCGCTCAAGCCGCAGGACGTCGCGCTGGTGCTGGACGCGATGGTGGGCGTGGCCCAGGCCGGCACCTCGTCGCGGGTCTTTGCCGGCGCCCCGTACATCAGCGGCGGCAAGACCGGCACGGCCCAGGCCGTGACGATGCGCGGCAACGAGAAGTACAGCGCCGCCCGCGTGGCCGAACACCAGCGCGACCACTCGCTCTACATCGCCTTCGCGCCACGGGACAACCCGCAGGTCGCCCTGGCCCTGATCGTCGAAAACGCCGGCTGGGGCTCGGCCGCCGCGGCGCCGATCGCCCGCCGCGTGCTGGATTACGTGCTGCAAGGCCAGTACCCGAGCGAGGAAGACATCGCGCTGGTGCGTGAAGGCAAGGCCAGCGGCCCGCCGGTGGGCACGCCGCGCCGTGCGGTGGACGTGCCCCTGCCCAGCGCCAACCCGGTGGACCTGCCGCTGGGCCTGGCGGGCGCCCCCGATGCCGCGCTGGCGGCCTCGGCGCCCGCGTCGGCCGCGGCCAGCGCCACGGCGCCCACCGCCTCCAGTCCGAGCCACCCGGCCGCCATGTCCTCAGGAGCCTCCCGATGAGCGTCGTCTACGAACGTCCCTCGCTGTGGCGCCGGCTGCTGCCCATCTTCAGTGGTTTCGACCTGCCGCTGCTGGCCGGGCTGCTGGTGCTGGGCGCCATGGGCCTGGTCACGATGTACTCCGCCGGCTATGACAACGGCACCCGTTTTGGCGACCACGGCCGCAACATGCTGCTGGGCCTGGGCATCCTGTTCATCGTGGCCCAGGTGCCGCCACAGCGCCTGGCCCAGCTGGCGGTGCCGCTCTACAGCCTGGGGCTGGCCCTGCTGGTGGCCACCGCGCTGTTTGGCATCACCAAGAAAGGCGCCACCCGCTGGCTCAACGTGGGCGTGGTGATCCAGCCCAGCGAGCTGATGAAGATCGCGATGCCGCTGATGCTGGCCTGGTGGTTCCAGAAACGCGAGGGCCAGTTGCGGCCGCTGGACTTCGTGGTGGCCGGGCTGCTGCTGGTGGTGCCGGTGGGCCTGGTGGTCAAGCAGCCGGACCTGGGCACCGCGATCCTGATCCTCTCGGGCGGGCTGTACGTGATCTACTTCGCCGGCCTGTCGTGGAAGCTGATCCTGCCGGTGCTCCTGGCCGGCGCGGTCGCGGTCACCGCCATCGTGCTGTCGGCCGACGCCATCTGCCAGGACGACGTGACCTGGCCGCTGCTGCGCGAATACCAGAAGCACCGCGTCTGCACCCTGCTGGACCCGACCACCGACCCGTTGGGCAAGGGCTTCCACATCATCCAGGGCATGATCGCGATCGGCTCGGGCGGCGTCACCGGCAAGGGCTTCATGCAGGGCACCCAGACCCACCTGGAGTTCATCCCCGAACGCACGACCGACTTCGTGTTCGCCGCCTTCGCGGAAGAATTCGGCCTGATGGGCGCGCTCACCTTGATCGGCGCCTTCAGCTTCGTGATCGCCCGCGGGCTGGTGATCGCCAACCAGGCGCCCACCGTGTTTTCGCGGCTGCTGGCCGGCGCGCTGACGATGAGCTTCTTCACCTACGCGATGGTGAACATGGGCATGGTCAGCGGCATCCTGCCGGTGGTGGGCATTCCGCTGCCCT
>JAYSCA010000233.1:0-4684 GCA_041915165.1 Ideonella sp. | reverse complement strand
GCTGCGCCTGCTGGAACGCTGCGACGCCTTCCGCCGGCCCGAGCGCTTTGAGCTGGCCCTCTTGGCCTGCGAGGCCGATGCCCGCGGCCGCCTGGGCCTGGAACACGCCGACTACCCCAGCGCCCCATTGCTGCGCCAGGCCCTGCAGGCCGGGCTGGATGTGGACACCGCCCGGGTGGCGGCCGAGGCCCAGGCCCGCGGCGCCAAGGGCCCCGCCATCGGTGAAGCCATCCACCTAGCCCGCGCCAACGCGGTGTCGATGGCGATCTGAGGCCGACGGGCGCTCAGAGACGCCTCAGAGCAGCAGCCCGATCACGCTGGCGATCAGCCCCAGCACCACGCTGCTGGCCAACGGCAGGAACAGCTCGCGGCCGAACAGGCGCAGCCGGATGTCGCCCGGCAGGCGGCCCAGGCCGATCTTCTGCAGCCATTCGCCGGCGCGGTTGAAGATCAGCAGGGCGATCAGGAAAACCAGCATCCACCGCATCGGGGCTCTTTCAGAGGCGGTGGGTGCGGTCACCCTCGGTGAAGCCCAGCGGGTCCAGGTCCAGCCCGGGCGCCCCCAGGGCGATCACCTTGAAGAGCTCGCCCATCTCGTGCTCGTCCACCAGCTTCAGGGCCATGGTCTTGCTCTTCAGGTCGGCCGCGGCCATCAGGTCCAGCAGGCCGCAGTTGAACAGGAAGCGCGCCTGGCTGGTGTAGCCCAGCACCTGCAGCCCGGCCTCCTGCGCGGCCAGCGCGATGCCGGTGAAGTTCACGTGGGCGGTGATGTCCTTCTCGCCCGGGCGGTCCAGCGGATCCGGGTCGGCCTGGTGGGCGGCGTGGCACATCAGCGTGCCCTGGTGGCGCTGCGGATGGTAGTACTCCGCTTCCGGGAATCCATAGTCGATGAAAAAGGCCGCGCCGGACTTCAGGTGGCCGGCCAGGCTGCGCACGAAGGCCTCGGCCTGGGGGTGGATTTCGGTCACCGTGCCGGGCAGCACCGGGCCGTCGAAGGGAATGGCGAGCTCGGTCGGCCGGTCGGCGAAGACCAACTGGCCCTCGTGCCAGACCACGCCGCGTTCCAGCCACTGCGTGTCATCGTCGCTGCGCACCAGCAGCTGCACCGGCATCGCGTCCAGCACCTCGTTGCCCAGCACCACGCCGTGCATCTCGGCGGGCCAGGCGTCCAGCCAGCGCACCGTGTCGCCAAAGCGGGCCAGGCGCTGGGCCTGGCGCTCGCGCAGCGTGCCCGACAGGTCCATGATGCTGTAGTGGTCCAGCGCCACGCCGGCGGCGGCCAGGGCGTCCAGCACCTGCTCGGCCAGCGCGCCGGAGCCGGCGCCGAACTCGAAAACCTCCCGCGTGCCACTGGCCTGCAGCGCCTGCGCCACCTGCAGCGCCAGCGCGCGGCCGAACAGCGGCGACAATTCAGGGGCGGTGACGAAATCGCTGCCGCTCTCGGGCAGCCAGCCGAATTTGCGGCTGCTGTTAGCGTAATAGCCCAGGCCCGGGGCGTACAGGGCCTCGGCCATGTAGCGGTCGAAGGGCAGCCAGCCCCCTTCGGCCTCGATGGCCGCACGCAGGCGTGCGGTCAGGGCCGCCGATACACTGTCGGGTTCGCTTGTTGGCATCGCGAGATTGTAGGTTTGGCATGTCCTCATCCCCGCCCACCCCGCCGCATTCCCCTTTCCCCCACCGTCCGGTCGCCCTGGTGACCGGCGCGGCGCGGCGCATCGGCCGGCAGATCGCGCTGGAGCTGGCCGCGCACGGGCATGACGTGGCGGTGCACTGCCACCACTCCCGCGCCGAGGCCGACGCCACCGCGGCCGAGCTGCGCGCGCTGGGCGCCCGGGCCGCCGTGGTGGTGGCCGACCTGGCCGACGAGGCCGGCTGCCGCGGCCTGGTGCCGCAGGTGCTGGACCGCTTCGGCCGGCTCGACGCGGTGGTCAACAACGCCTCGCTGTTCGCCTACGACAGCGCCCAGACGGCCGGCAGCGCCCAGCTGGAACGCCACTGGCGCACCAACACCGCGGCGCCCATCGCGCTGGCCCAGGCCCTGGCGGCCCATGTGGTCGAACGCGAGGGCCAGGGCTGCGTGGTCAACCTGCTGGACCAGAAGCTCTGGAACCCCAACCCGGACTACTTCTCCTACACGCTGAGCAAGGCCGCGCTGCGCGAGGCCACCGTGCTGCTGGCCCAGGCGCTGGCGCCGCGGGTGCGGGTGGTGGGCGTGGCGCCCGGCGTCACCCTGCTGTCGGGCCCGATGTCGGCCGAGGAGTACGCCAAGGCCCACCGCATGACGCCGCTGGGGCGCTCCTCCACCCCCGAGGACGTGGCCCGCGCGGTGCGCTACCTGATCGAATCCCCTGCCATCACGGGCACCACGTTGATCGTGGACGGTGGCCAGCACCTCGCCGCCCAGGCGCGCGACGTGCTGTTCCTGGCCCAAGAGAAAGATTGACGATGACCTCCGCTCTCTCCCTTCCCAGCCTGCGCGACTGCCGCCGGCTTTTTCTGCGCAACTACGAGGTGCGCATCAACATCGGCGTGCACGAGTTCGAGAAGCGCGGCGAGCAGCGGGTGCTGATCAATGTGGATCTGTACGTGCCGCTGGCCGTCTCCACCCCGGCCCGTGACGAGCTGGAGGAGGTGCTGGACTATGACTTCATGCGCCGCACCATCGCCGAGCGGGTCTCGCAAGGGCACATCCAGCTGCAGGAGACGCTGTGTGACGACGTGCTGGCCCGCATGCTGGCCCACCCCAAGGTGCGCGCCGCCCGTGTCTCGACCGAGAAGCCCGATGTCTACCCCGACTGCGAGTCGGTGGGCTGCGAAGTCTTCGGCCTGAAGGAACCCCAGGAATGAACGCGATGAACGACACCACCGCCCCGGTGCTGACCGAGGCCGAGGCGGCCGCCGCCGAGGAGGCCCGCAAGGCCAAGAAGCACGCCTTCGAGATGAACAAGCTCAGCAAGCGCCTGCACCGCCAGGTCGGCCAGGCGATTGCCGACTTCGCCATGATCGAGGACGGCGACAAGGTGATGGTCTGCCTGTCCGGCGGCAAGGACAGCTACTCGATGCTCGACATCCTGATGAACCTGCAGAAGCGGGCGCCCATCCGGTTCGAGATCGTCGCGGTCAACCTGGACCAGAAACAGCCGGGCTTCCCGGCCGAGGTGCTGCCCAACTACCTGAAGGGCGTGGGCGTGCCCTTCCACATCGAGACGCAGGACACCTACTCCATCGTCAAGAAGCACATCCCGGAAGGGCAGACCATGTGCAGCCTGTGCTCGCGGCTGCGCCGGGGCATCCTCTACCGCGTGGCGCGGGAGCTGGGCTGCAACAAGATCGCGCTGGGCCACCACCGCGACGACATGGTGGTCACGCTGCTGATGAACATGTTCTTCGGCAGCCGCATGAAGGGTATGCCGCCCAAGCTGGTGACCGACAACGGCGAGTTCATCGTGATCCGCCCGCTGGCCTATGTGGCCGAGACCGACCTGGAGACCTGGGCCGCGCACCGCGAGTTCCCGATCATCCCCTGCAGCCTGTGCGGCAACCAGGACAACCTGCAGCGCGTGACCATCAAGCGCATGATCCGCGAGTGGGACAAGGAATACCCCGGCCGCATCGACAACATGTTCACCGCGATGGGCAACATCACGCTCTCGCACATGATGGACCGGAACCTCTACCCCTTCACCAGCCTCCAACCGACGGGCCGGCCCGATCCGCAGGGCGACAAGGCCTTCGACGAGGACGAGGAGGAGGGTTGCGGCACGCCCCCGGGCGGCGCGGTGCAGACCATCCGGCTGGACAAGCTCTGAGGCAGCGCCACAATCCCCTCGTTCCAAGCTTGGGAGCCAATGCAATGCGTGCCATGGACATCTGCCGCCAACTCTGCCGCCCGGCGCTCGCGCTGGGCTTGGCGGCCAGCCTGGGGTTGAGCGGCTGCGCCGCCTTCAACACGATGAACGTCGAGGTCAGCAGCTTCGGCAGTTGGCCCACCGAGCGCCACGTCGGCACCTACGCCTTCGACCGCCTGCCCTCGCAGCAAGCCCAGGAAGACAAGCAGCAGGCGCTGGAAGACATGGCCCGCCCGGCCCTGGAAGAGGCCGGCTTCACCGCCGCCGCCGAAGGGCAGAAGCCCGACGTGCTGGTGCAGATCGGCGCCCGCTGGGACCGCACCGACCGCTCGCCCTGGGACGACCCGCTGTGGATGCACCCCTGGGGCCCGCGCTGGCGCACGACCCCCTGGGCCGGCCCGGGCTGGGGCTGGGGCTATTACCAGCCCGAGTACACCCGCGAGGTGGCGGTGCTGATCCGCGACCGCGAGAGCGGCGCCGCGCTGTACGAATCGCGCGCCAGCACCAACGGCAGCACCACCGGCGGCCGCAGCCTGTTCGAGGCCATGTTCCTGGCCGCGATGAAGGAATTCCCGGCTGTGGATGGCAAACCGCATTCGGTGAACGTGACCCTGCCCTGAACCGGCGGCCGCCGCCGCCAGCGCCGATAATTCCCGCTTCGCCATCCCCTGGGATGGCCTGGACAAGGAAACTCTCTCCATGGCGCTGAACGTCGTCATCATGGCCGCGGGCAAGGGCACCCGCATGCGCTCGGCCCGGCCCAAGGTGCTGCACACCCTGGCCGGCCAGAGCCTGCTGCAGCATGTGCTGCAGCGCGCCGCCGCGCTGCAGCCGCA
>JAYSCA010000232.1:0-4719 GCA_041915165.1 Ideonella sp. | reverse complement strand
CGCAGCAGCACGATCTCGAAGGCCCGCAGCGCCGCCTGGGTCAGGGTGTCGTCGGCCGCGCCCAGCGCCGGCAGCGTGGCGGCATAGGCGTCGAACAGCAGCACATGCGGATCGTGCCGCGCCAGCAGCTTCATCAGCAGCTCGTTGAGGTAGAAGCCGCTGAACAGGGCGGCGCCGGCCAGCATGGGCTGGCCCCCCGCCCATTCGGCGCTGCGCAAGGTCAGGATGTCGGCGGTGTCGTCCTTGGCCGGCCGGCTGGCCACCACCAGCAGGCGCTGGAAGGGCAGCAACACCGGGCGCAGCTGGGAATATGGACGCTTGGCCCCCTTGGCGGCCACGGTCACGCGGCCCTGGTCCCGGGTGAACAAGTCCAGGATCAGGCTGGTTTCGCTCCAGTCGTAGCGGTGCAGCACATAGGCCGGCGCGGGCGCCGTGGCACGGCGGGAGGACATGGCAGGACGGCCGCCCGGCTCACTCGTAGCCGTAGCTGCGCAGGTGTTCCTCAGTGGCCGCCCAGCCGGAGCGGACCTTGACGTAGAGCTCCAGGAACACCTTGGCCTCCATCAGGCGCTCCAGCTCCTGCCGGGCCTCGGTGCCGATGCGCTTCAGGCGCTCGCCCTTCTCGCCAATGATCATGCCCTTGTGGGCATCGCGCTCAACCACGATGGTGGCGGCGATGCGGCGCAAAGCGCCCTCCTCTTCCCACTTGTCGATCACGACGGTGGAGGTGTAGGGCAGCTCGTCGCCGGTCAGGCGGAACAGCTTCTCGCGAATGATCTCGCTGGCCAGGAACTTCTCGCTGCGGTCGGTCAGCGCGTCCTCGCCGTAGAACCACTCCTGCTCGGGCAGGTAGGGCTTGAGGATGCCGAACAGGCGGTCCACGTCGGCCTGTTTCTGGGCCGACATCGGCACGAACTCGGCGAAGGGATGGCGCTCCTGCATGCTCTTGAGCCAGGGCAGCAGGTCGGTCCGGCGTTGCACCGCGTCCAACTTGTTGGCGATCAGCACGCAGGGCTTGCCCTCGGGGATCAGCGCCAGCACCTTGGCGTCGTCCAGCCCGAAACGACCGGCCTCGACCAGGAACAGCACGATGTCCACGTCCGACAGCGTGGACTGCACTGTGCGGTTGAGGGTGCGGTTGAGCGGGTTGGCGTGCTTGACCTGGAAGCCCGGGGTGTCGACGAAGACGAACTGGGCCTCGTCCACCGTGCGCACGCCGGTGATGCGGTGGCGGGTGGTCTGCGCCTTCTTGGAGGTGATGCTGATCTTCTGCCCGACCAGGGCGTTCATCAGCGTGGACTTGCCCACGTTCGGCCGGCCCACGATGGCGATCAGGCCACAGCGGGTGGGCACGCCATTCACCTCGGACGGCGGCAGCGGGACGGACGACGGTTCAGATTCCACGAAGGGCCTTCAAGACAGGAGGGGAAAACAGGGGTCAGTCGCGCGCGCCGGCACCGGCGTCGCCCTGCAGCACGGCCAGCATCTTCTGCGCGGCCTCCTGCTCGGCGGCGCGCCGGGAACGCCCTTCGCCCAGCTGCGTCAGCTGCAGGCTGGGCACCGCGCACTCGACCTCGAAGGTCTGGGCATGGGCCTGACCGCGCGTAGCGACAATGCGGTAGCTGGGCACCGGCAGGCGGCGCCCCTGCAGCAGTTCCTGCAGCTCGGTCTTCGGGTCCTTGCGCCAGTTGTCCACGGTGGTGGAGTCGATCACCTCGCCGAACAGCTGCGTGACCAGGGTCTGGGCGGCTTCCACTCCGCCGTCCAGGTAGACGGCGCCGATCACGGCCTCCATGGCGTCGGCCAGGATGGAGGCGCGCTGGGCGCCGCCGCCACGGGCTTCACCCTCGGACATGCGCAATTCATCGGACAGGCGCAGTTGCAGCGCCACCTTGTGCAGGCTGTCCTCGCGCACCAGGTGGGCGCGCACGCGGGTCAGGTCGCCCTCGTCCGAATCGCCAAAGCGGTCGAACAGCAAGCGCGACACGGCCAGGCTCAGCACGGCATCGCCGAGGAATTCCAGGCGCTCGTTGTGCTCGGCACCGTAGCTGCGGTGGGTCAAGGCCCGCTGCAACAGCTCGGGCCGCTGGAAGCGGTGCCCCAGACGCTGTTGCAGAAGTTCGTGACGTGCAGGCATGGACAGGGGTCTTTCAGCGGTTGCCGCCGTGGTACTTGATCAGCAGGTAGACCGGATCGAACAGCTCGATCTGCTTGTCGTAGGCAAAGCTGATCTTGACGTGGTCACCGCTGGTGTCGATCTGCAGGTCATCGGCCCCGATCGTGCTGATCGAGTACTCGACGTCCTGCTGGGCCTGGAAGGCCTTGCGGATCTCGGGCGCCGTGTTGGTGCCGGAATCCGCAATCTTCTGCACAGCCCGCTGGATCGTGAAGTACTCGTTCATCGTCGGCAGCACCTTCATCGCGAGCACGGCCAGCATCCCGATCAGCACGGCCCAGAACAGCAGGCTGAGCAGCGACAGACCGCGCTGGCGCGAGACGCTGGAACAGTGCGGGGATCGGACGGAAATCGCCATGGTGGTGGGCCTCAGTGGAAACTGCCAATGCGGCTGGGGTTGCGGAAATTCATCCAGACGAACACCGCCTTGCCCACGATGTTCTCATCCGGCACGAAGCCCCAGTATCGCGAATCTTCCGAATTGTCGCGGTTGTCGCCCATCATGAAGTAGTGACCGGCCGGCACCTTGCAGACAAAACCCTCGATGCTGTAGCGGCAGTTCTCGCGGAACGGGAACTGCCGCGGCGCGTCCACATTGAACGGCAGCACCTGCGGGCGGCGCTGGATGGCATGCTCCAGCGGCCCCAGCTGCTCGCTGAACTGGGCCATGTAGCGCATGCTCTCGTCATCGTAGGCATCCCCCAGCGCCCTGGTCGGGACCGGCTGGCCGTTGATCTTGAGCTGGGCGTTCAGGTAGGACACCTCGTCGCCGGGCAGACCGACCACGCGCTTGATGTAGTCCAGCCGCGGGTCCACCGGGTAGCGGAACACCACCACGTCGCCACGGGCCAGGTCGTGGTTGGGGATGATCTTCTTGTCGATCACCGGCAGCCGGATGCCATAGTGAAACTTGTTCACCAGGATCAGGTCACCGATCTGCAGCGTCGGGATCATCGAGCCGGACGGGATCTTGAAGGGCTCGAAGAGAAACGAGCGCATCACGAAGACGACGATGATCACCGGGAACAGACCGGCGGTCCAATCCAGCCACCAGGGCTGGCGCAGCAGTTGCTCGCGCGCAGCGGCGATGTCACCGTCGACCTTGTCGATGCCCAGCTTGGACAGCTCGGCCCGGCGGGCCGCATCCTGGGCCTCCAGCGTGCGGGCCGCGGCCTCACGCCGGGGCTGGAAGCGCCACTTCTCGGCCACCCAGTAGAGGCCGGTGACGATGGAAAGAATGAAGAGCAGCAGCGCGAAGTTGCCGAACCACAGATCCAGATACCAACCGCCCAGGTAGACGATCAGGGCGCCGTACAGAACGGCGGTCAATGCACTCATGGGGGAGTTACTCATCCACTTGGAGAATGGCCAGGAACGCTTCCTGCGGCACCTCGACGGTCCCGATCTGCTTCATGCGCTTCTTCCCGGCCTTCTGTTTTTCGAGCAGTTTGCGTTTGCGGGTGATGTCACCACCGTAGCATTTTGCCAGCACGTTCTTGCGCAGCGCCTTGATGTTCTCGCGCGCGATGATGTTGGCGCCGATGGCGGCCTGGATCGCGACGTCGTACATCTGGCGCGGGATCTGTTCGCGCATCTTGGCAGCCACCGCGCGGCCGCGGTAGGCGGATTGCGAGCGGTGCACGATCATCGCCAGCGGGTCGACCCGGTCACCGTTGATCAGGATGTCGACCTTCACCACGTCTGCAGCACGGTACTCCTTGAACTCGTAGTCCATGGAGGCATAGCCGCGCGAGACGGATTTCAGCTTGTCGAAGAAGTCCAGCACGATCTCGGCCAGCGGCAGTTCGTAGGTGAGCATCACCTGCTTGCCGTGGTAGGCCATGTTGAGCTGCACCCCGCGCTTCTGGTTGCACAGCGTCATCACCACGCCCACATAGTCTTGCGGCATGTAGAGGTGCACCGTGACGATAGGCTCGCGGATCTCCTTGATGCGGCCCTGGTCCGGCATCTTGGACGGGTTCTCCACATCGATCACCGAACCATCGCCCAACTCCACCTGGTAGACCACGCTGGGGGCGGTGGTCACCAGGTCCTGGTCGAACTCGCGCTCCAGCCGCTCCTGCACGATTTCCATGTGCAGCAGGCCCAGGAAGCCACAGCGGAAGCCAAAGCCCAGCGCCTGCGAGACTTCCGGCTCGAAGCGCAGCGAGCTGTCGTTGAGCTTGAGCTTCTCCAGCGCATCGCGCAGCTGGTCGTATTCGCTGGCCTCGGTCGGGTACAGCCCGGCGAACACCTGGGGCTGGATCTCCTTGAAGCCCGGCAGGGCCTCGGCGGCCGGGCCGGCGTTGTTGGGCAGCTTCTTTTCCAGCGTGACGGTGTCACCCACCTTGGCGGCCGCCAGTTCCTTGATGCCGCAGATGATGAACCCCACCTCACCCGCTCGCAGGGCATCGCGGTTCTCGCTCTTGGGCGTGAACACGCCCAGGTGCTCGATCGGGTAGACCGCGCTGGTGGCCATCATGCGGATACGCTCCCCCTTGCAGAGATGGCCATCGACCATGCGCACCAGCATCACCACGCCG
>JAYSCA010000231.1:0-4726 GCA_041915165.1 Ideonella sp. | reverse complement strand
GCTCGTCGAAGGTCTTGCGCTGGTAGTTCTTCACCACGTCGGAGATGAACTGCTCGGCGTGCAGGTACAGCACCCGGGCGTTCGGGTTGTCCTTGAGCAGGGCATTGCCCACCGCGTGGATCAAGTGGGTCTTGCCCAGGCCGACGCCGCCGTAGATGAACAGCGGGTTGTACATGACGCCCGGCGCGCCGGCCACGTGCAGGGCGGCGGTGCGGGCCATCTGGTTGGCGCGGCCGGGCACCAGGGTGTCGAAGGTCAGCGCCGGGTTCAGGCGGCTGCGGCTGGCGGGGCTGGGCGGGGCCGGGGCACGGGCTTCGGCTGGCGCCATGGGCGCGGGACGCTCCACCAAGCCTGCGCCGGCCCCTGAATAGGCCTGGGCGCCGGGCGCGTTGCCCAGGGCCGGGCCATCGGCCGGCAGCAGGGCGGCCTGCTGGCGCGCCGCGGCATGGCCTTGGGCCGCGTTGGTCATCGCCCGGTGCAGCACCGCCGCGGCGCTGTTGGGCCGCGAAGGCAGGGGACGGGCGCCCAGCGCGGGGCCCTCCCGCGGGGCGAGTGACAGCTCCAGCCGCACCGGCTTGCCGGCGAGCTCGGTCAGCACCGTCTCGATGCGGGCGGAATACTGGGACCGGATCCAGTCCAGCTTGAAGCGGTTGGGCACGCGCAAGCTGAGGACAGTCCCCGCCTCGCCGTCCTCGGTGACGTCAGCCGGGGGCAGGGGGCGGATCCAGGTGGTGTACTGTTGTTCGGGCAGTTCGGTCGCGAGTCGCTCGCAGCCCCTCTGCCAGAGGTCAATGCTCATGTGGACAATTCTTCTAGAGCGGCCGCATTCTACGCACTCCCGGGCGGCCTGGTGCGAGGTTATCCACAGTTTCTTCATTCGGGTCAAGACCCTCGCCGGGGCGCATGCTGCCGTGCAAGTGTTTGACCAGATTGGCGTTTTTTGGTCTAATCGTGGGTTTCCCGAACGCCTGGGTGGGTCACGTCTTGCCTGGGCTCCGCTAGCCCCAAGCCCGTTGGCCGTCTTCAAGGCCTGTGGGCCCACAGTAGGTACTCACCATGAAGCGCACCTATCAGCCTTCCAAGGTCCGTCGCGCCCGTACGCACGGTTTTCTCGTCCGTATGAAGACCCGCGGTGGTCGCGCCGTCATCAACGCGCGTCGCGCCAAGGGCCGCAAGCAGCTCTCGCGGGTCTGATCCCGTCGCCATGATCGGCCGCATCGTGCGTCCGGCCGATTTTGAGCGCGTGCTCGCCGCACCGCAGCGTTCCCGCAGTGCTCACTTCGCCATCCACCATGTGGCGGGCGAGCCGCAGGCATCTCACGCCGCGGGGGTGTCCACCGGGTCTGCACCGGTTATCCCGGGCTTGTCACCAGAGTTATCCACAGACACCCTCTCCTGCGTGGGAGAGGCTGTGGATGAGTCCTCCGGCACCGGCCATTGGCTGGGCCTGGTGGTGCCCAAGCGGCATGCCAAGCGGGCGGTCACCCGCAACTTGATCAAGCGTCAGGCGCGTGCCGCCATGGCGCGGCATCTCGCCACCCTGCCCTCGGGCCTGTGGGTGGTGCGTTTGCGTGCGCCGTTCGACCGCCAGCAGTTCGCCAGCCCCGCTTCGGAGGCGCTGCGCGAGGCCGCGCATGCCGAAATGGAGCAGCTGTTCGACCGCGCCATCCACCAGCCACTGCCGCCTGGCGGCGGTGGTCGGCTGCGTTCGCGCAACCGCGCCTGAGCGCGCTGCTGCGATCAATCTGCCATGAAGTCCCTGCCTGCCCTGCACCTGCTGCCGCGTCGGCTGTTGCAACTCGCCGTGCGGGGCTACCGCCTCGTGCTGAGTCCCTGGCTGGGCAACCAGTGCCGTTTCGAGCCCACCTGTTCGCGCTATGCGCTGCAGGCGCTGGAACGCCACGGTGCCGCGGCTGGCAGCTATCTGGCGGCGGTGCGCATCCTGCGTTGCGCGCCCTGGTGCACCGGCGGCTGCGACCCGGTGCCACAGGAACGGCCCCGGCTGTTCCGGCACCTGCTGCCCGGCGCCACGCTGCCGAGCGAATCCCCCGAGACCGGGACCCCCGCTGACACGCCCGTGTCAGCCGACCCGGCCACCCTCGTTTCTCTGACTTCTTCCAGGCCTTCCTCATGACCGATATGCGCCGCACCCTGCTGTGGGTGGTGTTCACCATGTCGCTCGTCCTGCTGTGGGACGCGTGGAGCCGCCACAACGGCCAGCCCACCCTGTTCGGTGGCCCGGTGCCCGCAGCCTCGGCGGCTGCGTCCGGCAATGGCGGCGTGCCCTCGCCCGCTTCGGTGGCGGCCAACGGTGCCGTGCCCGCCACGCCGGGCGCTTCGGCTCCGGCCGCCGTCAAGAGCGAGACCTTCACCGTCCGCACGGACGTGATGACGGTCACCTTCGACACCCTGGGCGGCACCATGGCCCGCGTGGCCCTGCCCAAGTACCACAGCGACACCGATCCGAAACAGCCCATGCTGGTGCTGGACGAAACCGGCCACCGCTACGAAGCGCAGACCGGCTACATCAGCGCCGGCGCCACGCCGCTGCCCACCCACCTGACGGTGATGACCGCGGTGCCGGGCGAGCGTGAGCTGAAGGACGGCCAGGACAGCCTGACCGTGCGCTTCGAATCGCCCGACGTGGGCGGTGCCAAGCTGGTCAAGACCTACACCTTCCACCGCGGCCAGTACACGGTGGATGTGAAGCAGGCGCTGACCAACGTCGGCAGCACCCCGCTGCAGCCCCAGCTCTACCTGCAACTGCAGCGCAACAGTCAGGCCGCTGGCGCCACTTCGTCGTTCTACAGCACCTTCACTGGCCCGGCCGTCTACTCCGACGAGAAGCGCTACCAGAAGGTCAGTTTCGACGACATCGCCAAGCACCAGCCGGGTGATTCGCCGCTGCACGTGCAGAAGGCCAATGACGGCTGGATCGCCATGGTGCAGCATTACTTCGCCACCGCCTGGCTGGTGAAGGACGGTACGCCGCGCGAATTCCGCACCACCAAGATCGGCCCGGACCTCTACACCGTGGCCCTGCTGCAGCCGCTGGGCACGCTGGCCCCGGGCGCCACCCAGACCAACGACGCCACGCTGTTCGTCGGCCCGCAGGAAGAGAAGAAGCTGGCCACCCTGGCCCCGGGCCTGGAGCTGGTGAAGGACTACGGCTGGTTCAAGGTGCTCTCCGAGCCGCTGTTCTGGGTGCTGGACCAACTCTACAAGTTCATCGGCAACTGGGGCTGGTCCATCATCCTGCTGGTGGTGCTGCTGAAGATCGCCTTCTACTGGCTCAACGCCAAGGCCTACCAGTCGATGGCCAAGATGAAGGCCGTCAACCCGCGCATCATGGAACTGCGCGAACGCCTGAAGGACAACCCGCAGCAGATGCAGCAGGAGATGATGCGCATCTACCGCGAGGAGAAGGTCAACCCGCTGGGCGGCTGCCTGCCGATCTTCATCCAGATGCCGTTCTTCATGGCGCTGTACTGGGTGCTGATGTCCAGCGTGGAAATGCGCGGCGCGCCCTGGATCGGCTGGATCACCGACCTGGCCGCCAAGGATCCGTACTTCATCCTGCCGGCCCTGATGACCCTGTCCAGCCTGCTGCAGGTCTGGCTGTCGCCCAAGCAAGCCGACCCGATGCAGCAGAAGATGATGTGGATCATGCCGCTGGCCTTCAGCTTCATGTTCTTCTTCTTCCCGTCCGGCCTGGTGCTGTACTGGCTGACGAACAACCTGCTGTCCATCGCCCAGCAGTACGTCATCAACAAGCGCATGGGCGTGCTCTGACCCCGGTCTGAGCCTCCCCTGAGCAGCGACGCCCCGGCGGACCGCACGGTCCCCGGGGCGTCGTGGTTTTTACGAATCGAAACATCTGCAGCGCCGCCGATACCACGAAGGCGGGGGTGAACCGCACGCCCTTCTCGCGTGCGGTTCAGAAGCTGGGTGACGCAGCGGCCGGTGACGGCCAACACGGCCCGCCCCCCGCGCCAACACGTCCTTAGGCTGCCCGACAATGCGCGCATGCTGCTCGGCCGCCACCAGGACCCCATCGTCGCCATCGCCACCGCCCCCGGACGCGGAGCGGTCGGCATCGTCCGCGCCTCCGGGCCGGACCTGAAACCCTTGGCCCAGGCCCTGCTGGGCCAGGTGCCCGCGCCACGCCAGGCGCTCTACGGCCCCTTCCGTGAGGCCGATGGCAGCCTGATCGACCACGGCCTGGCGCTCTACTTCCCGGCCCCGCACAGCTACACCGGCGAGGACGTGCTGGAGCTGCAGGCCCACGGCGGCCCGGTGGTGCTGCAGCTGCTGCTGGCCCGTTGCCTGGGTGCCGGTGCCGCGCTGGGCTGGCCGCTGCGCCTGGCCGAGCCGGGCGAGTTCACCCAGCGCGCGTTTCTGAACGACAAGCTGGACCTGGCCCAGGCCGAGGCCGTGGCCGACCTGATCGACGCCAGCACCGAGGCCGCCGCGCGCAGCGCCACCCGCTCACTGGCCGGCGCCTTCTCGCAGGAGATCGAGGCCCTGGCCGAGCGCATCGTCACCCTGCGCATGCTGGTGGAGGCCACGCTGGACTTCCCCGAGGAGGAGATCGACTTCCTGGAGAAGGCCGATGCGCGCGGCAAGCTGCGCGCCATCCAGGCCGCGGTGGACGCGGTGCTGGGCCGGGCCCGCCAGGGCGCGCTGCTGCGCGAGGGCCTGCGGGTGGTGCTGGCCGGCCAGCCCA
>JAYSCA010000230.1:0-4747 GCA_041915165.1 Ideonella sp. | reverse complement strand
AACCCGGCACGACCATGGACTCAACTCACGATCACGAACTGCCGGGAGACCTGAGCGCACTGGCCTGGGTGCAGGACGAACTGCGGCGCACGCTGGACAACGCCCACAAGTCGCTGCGCCGTCAACTGCGCAACCAGGAACTGCAGCCCGCAGACACCGGCCGAGGCCAACCCCATCCCGCCCTGCAGCAGGCCCGCAACCTGATCCACCAGGGGGCGGGGGCGCTGGCGCTGATCGGCCAGGGCGCGGCCGCCCGCGTGCTGCGGGCCAGCGAGCAGCTGGTGCAGCGCCTGGATGCGGATGAGCTCGTCTGCAGTGCCGAGGTCGTGGACGCGATCGAGCGCGCCTCCTTTGCGGTGCTGGATTTCCTGGCCCGGCAACTGGGGGGACGCTCTGCCTCGGCCCTGGGGCTGTTTCCGCAGTACCGCGCCGTGGCCGAGCTGGTGGGGACCGACCGCGTGCATCCGGCCGACCTGTGGACCGAGACACCGGCCCTGCCGAGCGGCACCGCCACCACGGCCTTCACGCCGGATCCACGGGTGCGCCAGGCCATCGAGGCCCGGCTGCTGAAGTACCTGCGTGGCGGTGACGCCACGTCGGCGCGGCGGATGAGCGATGCCTTCGCGCAGCTGGCCCAGCAGACCACGGGCCGGCTGGGCGAGGCCTGGCAACTGGCGGCCGCCTTCTTCGAGGCCCAGGCCGCCGGCCTGCTGGCGCCGGACCTGTATGCGAAGCGCCTGGCCTCGCGTCTGCTGGTGCAGCTACGGGCGGTGGAACGCGGCATGCAGGATTGCCCGGACCGCCTGCTGCAGGACCTGATGTTCTTCTGTGCGCGCGCCGCGCAGGACCCGGCCCAGGCGCCGCGTCTGGCCGACGTGACCGCCCGCTGGACACTGCCGGTCCTGGCCGAAGAACGTTACGATGAGAGCCCGCTGGGCCGCTATGACCCGGCCCTGGTGCCGGTGGCACGCCGGCGCATCGCGGCGCTCAAGGACAGCTGGTCGGCGGTGGCGGCGGGTGAGCTGGCCGCCCTGTCCAGCCTGCACGAACAGACCGCCCAGGTGGGCGAATCGATCCGCCAGATCTACCATGATGGCGAGCGTCTGGCCCAGGCGCTGCAGGCGGCCACCGACTCGGCCGTCGCCTCGGGCCGCGGCCCGGCGCCCGAGCTGGCGATGGAAGTGGCCACCACGCTGCTGTGCCTGGACGCCTCGCTGGACGAGGCCGACCCGGAGCACCCGGACCTGCAGGAGCGCATCCAGCAGGTGGCCGGGCGGCTGGAGACGGTCACCGCCGGTCAGCCGGCGCCGCCGCTGGAACCCTGGGTCGAGACCCTCTACCGGCAGGTGTCGGACCGGCAGTCCATGGGCAGCGTGGTGCAGGAACTGCGGGCCACCCTGGCCGAGATCGAACAGCACCTGGACCGCTTCAACCGCAACCCCGAGGACCGCGAGGTCCTGACGCCGGTGCCCAACCAGTTCAACGCCATGCGCGGCGTGCTCTCGGTGATGGGGCTGGACCAAGCGGCCCAGGCCGCGCAGCGCATGCGCGACGATGTCCATGCCGTGCTGGCGCAGGAGGCCGAGGCCTCGCATGCGACCGAGCAGCTGGCCGACAACCTGGGCGCCCTGTCGTTCCTGATCGACATGATGGGGGTGCAGCCCCAGCTGGCGAAGTCCCTGTTCCGCTACGACCCGGAGACGGGCCGTTTCGCGGCGCGCATGGGCCGGGCCAAGGCGGCGCCTGTCGCGGCCGAGGTCGAACCGGCCCTGTTGGACCAGATGCAGTCGCTGGCGCGCAGCGCCGGGCAGGAGGCGGTTTCCGCCGAGGCGTTGAGCCGTCACCTGGAAGGCCTGGCCGACCAGGCCGTCGCGGCCGATCAGCCTGCCGTGGCCCAGGCTGTCAGCCAGGCGCGTGAAGCCCTGGCCCAGGCGCCAGACGCCCAGTCGGCCGAGGCCACCCTGGCCGGCGTCGCGCAGACCCTGGCCACGCTGGCGGCTCCGCCCGCGGTGGTCCCGGTGCCGGCCCCGGCGGAGGCCAGCGACGATGACGACGACATGCGGGAGGTCTTCCTCGAGGAAGCCCGCGAAGTGATTGACCAGGCCCGCGAGGCCCTCACGCAGCTGGGAGAGGCGCCGCAGGATCTGGACGCGATGACCACCGTGCGGCGGTCCTTCCACACGCTCAAGGGCAGCTCGCGGATGGTGGGCTTGCGGGCCTTCGGCGAAGCCGCCTGGGCCTGTGAACAGCTCTACAACACACGGCTGGCCGAAGCCTTGGTCCAGGCCGACACGGTGCTGCGCGACTTCACCGGCCGGGCCCTGGATGACCTGGCCGACTGGGTCGACCGGGTGGCGGCCGGGCAGGAAGACTCGCCCCGGGGTGAGGCCCTGATCGCGGAGGCCCAAGCCTTGCGGACCGGGGTCACACCCGCCGCCACGGTGCCGCCGGAATCGGCGGAGCCCGTGGGGTGGGCTGCCGCCACGCTGCCCCTGCCAGTGCTGGATGCACCCCTGGCCGAGGTGGATGAGACGCCGGCCGCGGAAACCTCGGGCTGGCCGGCGACCAGCCTCGAGGCGATGCCCGACCTGAACGCCGGCGGGGTGGACCTGGCCCTGGATCTGGATCTCGACCTGGGCGGTGGCGCCGGTTCGGGGCTGGACCTGGATCTGGATTTGGACCTGAGCGAAGGCGCGCCCGCCGAGGAGGTTTCGCCGCCGGTGGAAGGGCGGCCGGCCCTGCTCGATGTGCCCGAGGGGCTGGTGGACCGGGTGGCCATTGGCGCCGAGCCCGAGGTGGCGCCGGAAGCGCCGCTGCCGCTGCCGGACGCGTCCGCACCGGGCTGGTCGGACACGCAATTGGAAGCAGAGGCGTCCGGTCCCGAGACAACGCCCGTTGAGGCCCTGCCGTCCGTGGCCAAGGACGAGCCGGTTCATCTGCAGGCCCTGGTGCCGGAGGCGCTGCACGAGCGGGTTCTGTCGAACGAATCCGCGGTGCCGGCCGAGCTGCCGGTGCAAGCCGTCGAAGCCGATGTCCCGCTGGAGCCGGTGCCAGCGCCAGCGTTGCCGCAGGAACCGGCGCCGACCGTCTGGGCGGAAACCGCCCTGGAGGGGGCCGACGTGGAACCGGCACAGGCCGAGCCCGCGTCGACCGGTGACGTGCCCGAGGCGCCAGCGCCGCTGGAACCCGCGCCGACCGCCTTGGAGGCTGAGGACGATGCCGAACGCTACAAGGTGGTCGGCCCGCTGCGCATCCAGATCGCGCTGTTCAACATCTACCTGAACGAGGCCGACGAACAATCCCGCCGGCTGTCGGTCGAGCTGTCCGAATGGCAGCACGAGCTGGACCGTCCGGTGGGCGAAACGGCCGTGGCCTTGGCCCATTCGCTGGCGGGCAACTCCGCCACCGTGGGCTTCCAGGACCTGTCGGCCTTGGCGCGGCGGTTGGAACACGCGCTGGAGCGCTCTCAGGCCCGCGGCCGCGGTGAAGCGGCCGAAGCCGCGCTGTACCTGGCGGTGGCCGAGGAAATCCGCCGTCTGCTGCACCAGTTCGCCGCCGGCTTCCTGAAGACCGTGCAGCCGGAACTGCTGACCGAGCTGAGCGCGCACGAGCACGACGAAGCTGCGCTGGCGGAACGCCTGGCCGAGCCGGTGCCGCCGGCCATGACCTTGGACGAGCCGGAGGCGGCCGAGGAGGGCGCTGACGAGTCCGAGGGGCCGGTGACCTCGTTCGCCTCCCTCAACCCGCTGGGCGAGATGCGCTTCTCGGCGCTGGAGGACGCCCTGGTGGCGGAGCCGGTGCCGGTGGCGGCACCCCATGCGGGGGCGGTGACGCTGCTGGGCGAACAGATCGAGGCGGCCGATGCGATCGATCCGGAGCTGTTCGGTTTCTTTGTCGAAGAAGGCGCCGAGCTGCTGCCGGAACTGACGGCACAGCTGCGCCAATGGGAGGCCCAACCCGACCAGGTGGCCCCCGGCGTGGCGGCCATGCGGGCCCTGCACACCTTCAAGGGCGGTGCCCGTCTGGCCGGCGCGATGCGCCTGGGCGAGATGGCCCACCGTCTGGAAACCGCGATCGAACGGCAGACCGCCCAGAGCCTGATCGAGCCGGCCACCCTGGCCCAGCTCTACCAGGGCGTGGACCAGCTGGCCGAGGAATTTGAACGCCTGCGCAGCGGCGATGCCGAGGCGTTGGCGCCCGTGCCGCCGGCACCGGCCGGGGTGCCTGAGACCGAGGCCGTCGAGCCGGCGCTGGTGGATTCCCTGGCCGAAGCGCTGGTGGACACCGCGCCTGATGCGACGGCGGCGGCCCCCGAGACGCCGAGCGACGACACGCCAGCGACCGAGACCGTGGCGCCGACCGTGCGGGTCGACTGGGCCCGCTTCCAGGCCCAGGGCCATTCGGGCAACACCTTCGCACCGGTGGAGGCCGGAGCGGAGTTGATGGCGGCGGGCAGCGTGCGGGTGCGCGCGCCGCTGCTGGACCGCATGGTGAGCCACGCCGGCGAGGTGGGCATTGCCCGCGCCCGGATGGAGACCGACGTCAGCCAGATGCAGGGCAGCCTGCGTGAACTGACCGACAACCTGGAGCGTCTGCGCCGCCAGCTGCGCGACATGGAGTTGCAGGCCGAGACCCAGATGGCCAGCCGCATCGAGGCGGCGCGCAGCGCCCAGCAGTCCTTCGATCCGCTGGAAATGGACCGTTTCACCCGGGTGCAGGAACTGACCCGGATGATGGCCGAATCGGT
>JAYSCA010000229.1:0-4756 GCA_041915165.1 Ideonella sp. | reverse complement strand
CGCCACGGGCGGCGCGCTGCTGCTGGCCACCGGCTTTCGCATCTGCGGGCTGCAGGCCTTTCCGGTGGCCAACATGCTGCCGGCCCTGGCGCTGGCCATGCCGCTGTCGGCGCTCTGGAGCCGCCTGTTGGGCTGACGCCGGGCGTCAGGCCCGGCCGGAGCGCCGGCTGCGCGGGTTCAGCTTGTCCAGCTCGGCCAGTTGCTGCTTGAGCAGCAGCACCAGCGTGCGGGCGTGTTCCACCGGCAGGCTCAGGCAGCTGGACGGCACGCCGGCCTCGCTGTCGTCGCGGGGGGCCTGGCGGGCCGAGACCAGCGCGTCCAGGCTGACTTCGATGAGGCCGTGGTGGTCGTGCCGGATGGACTTCAGACGCTGGACTTCGATGGTGTAGGGCTTCACGCGGGGCTCCGCAAAGAGATCGGGGACATGGATTGTCCCTGCCCGGCTCAGTGTCCCCAGACCCAGACCACCGTGCCGCCCAGGTTCAGGCCGCTGAAGCTCAGCGTGCCCAGGGGGCGCAGGCTGGGTGTGGATGACTGGCCGATCAGCCGGGCCAGGTCCAGGCTGAGATCGAAGGGTTGGTTGGCGAAGCTGAACTGGCTGACGGCGCGGCCGTCGTAGAGAGCCTCCGGCAGCCCATTCACGCCCCGCTGGGCCAGCAAGGCCAGGAAGGTGGGGGCGTCGTCGATCGTGTCCACGCTGTAGCTGCCCGGGGGCAACCACTCGGCCAGAGCGCCCGGCAGGGGCAGCGAGGCGGGGGCCTGGCCAGTCACGGCCCGCAACGCGGGGGTGTCCAGCGGGGTCAGGTCGGCATGGGCGGGCAGGGGCAACAGGCCCGAGAGGGCCAGGGCCAGCCCGGCCCAGAGCGACAACGGCAGTTTCATGGCGGTCTCCTCGCGCGGTGCCGCCAGTGTTGGGCGTCCCGCCCCGGGGCAAAGCCCGGAAAACCGGGCCGGGAACCTGCCTGATGCGCCCGGGGGCGCCCGCGTTCAGCTGGGGGCCCAGTCGGTCCGCAGCAGACCCAGTTGCCAGAGGTCGTGGCGCTGCCCGCTCCAGAAACCCGCCTCGCGCAGCCGGCCCTCGCGCACAAAGCCCAGGCCCTCAGCCAGCGCCAGCGAGGGCGCGTTGTCCGGGTGGATCTGGGCCTCGATGCGGTGCAGCTCCATGGCGGTGAAGCCCCAGCCGAAGGCCGCCCGCAGGGCCTCGCGCATCAGGCCCTGCCCCCGGGCGCTCGCGGCCAGTTCGTAGCCGGTGCTGCATTTGGCCCAGTCGCGGTTCCAGCCGAACAGGCCGCAGCTGCCCACCAGGGCCCCATCGACGCACCGTTCCAGGCCCCAGCGCACGCCGGGGTGGGGCTGCTGGCGCCAGGCGGCGAACTTGTGCACCAGCGCCTCGGCCTGCGCCAAGGTGGTCAGCGGCTCGGTGCCGAAGTAGCGCATGGCCGGGCCGTCGCCGTGGATGGCCAGCAGCGCCGGGGCGTCGTCCAGGGTCAGTTCCCGCAGCCGCAGGCGCGGGGTCTCCAGCGTGGGAAAGCTCATCGGCCCATGCTATCCGGCCGGGGCGCCGTCCACGCGCTGCGCCACCAGCACCTTGAGCGAGCGCGTCTCGTCGGCGTCGGCAAAGGCGGGGGGGTTGGGCAGGCGCTCGGTCACGCGCAGCGCGGGGGCATGCTCGGCCACCCAGGCGCGCAGCTCGGCCTCGGTGCGCTTGGGCGAGTTCAGGCACAGCAGCGCCCGTCCGCCGGGCACCAGCAGGTCCGGCAGACGGCGCAGCAGCCGCGGGTAGTCCTTCTCGGCCACGAAGCTGCCCCTCTGGTAGCTGGGCGGGTCGGCGATGACCAGGTCGTACGGCCCACCGCGGCCCACCTTGCCCCAGCTGCTGAACAGGTCGTGCGGCAGGAAGCTGGCGCCGGCGCCCAGGCCGTTGAGGGCGTGGTTGGCCTTGCCGATGCCCAGGGCGCCGGCGGCCATGTCCACATTGACCACCCGGCCGGCCCCGCCCCGCAGCGCGGCGACCGAGAAGGCGCAGGTGTAGGCGAACAGGTTCAGCACCGTCAGGCCGGGCTGGACTTCGGCCTGGGCCCGCACCCAGCGGCGGCCTTCCGCCATGTCCAGGAACAGGCCGTGGTTGAAGCCGCGCAGCAGGTGCACCTTGTAGCGGGCGCCTTGCTCTTCCACGGTGTGCGGCTCGGGCACGCTGCCGCACAGCAGCCGGGTCTGGGCCCGCACCTCGTCGCGCTGCTGGAAGACCAGGTTCAGCGGCTGGCCGGGGGCCACCTCGGCCCAGCGGCGCTCGAAGGCCGCCTGCAGAGTGGCCAGCTCGGCGTCCTCCACCGGCTGGAAGCTGGTGAGCAGCCAGACGGGCGGGTAGGCGTCCAGCGTCCAGTGTTCGCAACCGGGGAAGCGGCCGCCGCGGCCGTGGAAATGGCGTTGTGCCCCGGTTGGCGGGGTCAGCTGGGCAATGGCGTCGAGCAGGGCGGAAGCGGTCACGCGAAACAGGCAGAAAAAATTTCGCGCGAATTGTCGGCCAGGCCGTCAACCGCCGGTTCGGGGCCCTCGTTGAACACTCATCTTCAACCCACGGACCCGAAGGTCCTTGTCATCATGACCAAGCTGTTCGCTGCCCTGATCGCCACCGTGTTTGCTGCCGGCGCCTTTGCCGCTGACGCTCCCGCCACTCCCGCTGCTGACACCGCTGCCGCTCCGGCCGCCGCGACCTCGGCCCCGGCCAAGAAGCACGTCAAGAAGCACGCCAAGAAGGCCGTGAAGAAGGCTGCGAAGGCTGAAGCCGCCGCCCCCGCCGCCAGCAACTGATGGCAGCCGCTTTCGCGGCACACTGAAGAGCCCCGCAAGGGGCTCTTTGCATTTCTGAGGCCCGCCATCAATGTCGACTCCCCCGTCTCCCTCGTCTTCGCCGTCCCTGGCGCCCGACAGCCTGGCGCAGCTGAGCCAGCGCCTGCGTGACTTCGCCGCCGAGCGGGACTGGCAGCCGTTCCATGCGCCCAAGAACCTGGCCTCGGCGCTGATCGTCGAGGCGGGCGAGTTGCTGGAGCACTTCCAGTGGCTGACCGAGGACCAGAGCCGGGCGCTGGCCCAGGCCGGGCCGGCCAAGGACGCGGTGGCTGCCGAGATGGCCGACGTGCTGCTCTACCTGGTGCAGCTGGCCAGCGCGCTGGAGGTGGACCTGCTGGATGCCGCCGCCCGCAAGATGGTGGTCAACGCGGTCAAGTACCCGGTGGAGAAGGCACGCGGGCGGGCCGACCGGGCCAGCGCGCTCTGACACCCGCCGCCCAGGCCGCGCTCCACGCCAGCAGACGGGCCCCCAGGCTGGGGCGCCGCTGCAGCCGCAGCGTGGCGGCGGACAGGGCCTGCCACTGCCAGTCGCCGGCGTCGTCGATCTGCTGCTGATGGCCTTCAACCCAGGTCGCGCTGGGCTGCCAGCAGCGCTCGCCCAGCCACTGGGCCGGCGGGCGGACCTGCAGACGGCCCTGGGACAGCCAGAGCCGGTCACCCCGGCGCAGACGCAGGCGCAGGCTTTGGCCGGCGACCAGGGGGTGGGTGGAGATCAAGGGGGCGGTGTGCATGGCCTCCACTGTGGGACGCCGGGCGCCGCTTGGGCAGGCACAGCCCCGCACGCGGCGCCCCGCAACAGCGGCCTCCGACACGATCTGTTCCGGTCCGATCCGCGACACTCTGTGTCTGTTGTGATTCGGGCCCCGCGCCCACACTGGCCCGCGCCATGAACCCGCTGTACCGCCGCATCGCCGACCAGTACCTGTCGGCCATCCAGGCCGGCTCGCTGCGTCCGGGCGACCGCTTTCCCTCCGTGCGCGCGCTGATGCGCGCCCACGCCGTCAGCCTGTCCACCGCGCTGCAGGCCTGCCGCCAGTTGGAGGATCAGGGCTGGCTGGAGGCCCGCGCCCGTTCCGGCTACTTCGTGCAGCACCCGCGCCGGCGCGGCCTGCCACCGGCCACCGAGGCGGGCGTGCAGCCCATCGACCCGGCGGCCTACGTCGGCATCTCAGCCCATGTGTCGGAGATCCTGGCCCGCGGCCAGCGCCAGCCGGTGGCCGTGAACCTGGCGCTGGCAGTGGCGCCCAGCGCGCTCTACCCGGGCGAAGAACTCTCGCGCATCATGCAGCGCAAGCTGCGGCTGACGCCCACCGCCCTGGTCAGCATGACGCGTCGGCACGGCCACCCGCTGCTGCGCGCCGCGCTGGCCCGGCGGGCCCTGGCCCGCGGCGTGACGGTCGCGCCCGAGGAGGTCGTCATCACCCAGGGCGCCACCGAGGCCATGAACCTGGCGCTGCGGGCGGTGACCCAGCCCGGCGGCACGGTGGCGGTGGAGTCGCCCAGCTTCTACGGCCTGCTGCAAATCATCGAGGCCCTGGGCCTGCGCGCCATCGAGCTGCCCACCAGCCCGCGCGACGGCCTGTCGGTCGAGGCCCTGTCCTTCGCGCTGGACGGCGACCCGTCCATCCAGGCGGTGGCCGTCATGCCCACCCTGCACAACCCGCTGGGCTGCACCATGCCCGACGCGCGCAAGGCCGCGCTGGTGGCCCTGTGCGCCGAGCGCGGCGTGGCGCTGATCGAGGACGACATCTACGGCGAGATGAGCCCCCAGCCCGCGCGCCCGCTCAAGGCCTGGGACCGCGCCGGCGGCGTCATCCACTGCAACTCGCTGAGCAAGATCCTGGCGCCCGGCCTGCGCCTGGGCTGGATGCTGGCCGGGCGCTGGCAGGCCCGGGTGGAGATGCTC
>JAYSCA010000228.1:0-4771 GCA_041915165.1 Ideonella sp. | reverse complement strand
CGAGGGCCTGCTCAACCACGATGGCCACTACGACGGCTTCCTGCAGACCGTCGAGCAAAGCGGCGGCCTGGCCGGCAAGATGCAGCCCAACACGGCGGCGCCGGCCGTGATGCAGAGCTTCGACGGCTCGCCCGTGCGCGATGACGGCGTGCTGCTCAGCCAGTGGTGGAAGCAGCGCGTGGCCCAGGGTGGCGCCCCGGTGGCGCTCTACTACAACACCATCAGCCTGCACGACGGCAACCGGGTGCCCGGCTACAGCTCCCGCAGCAGCCTGGACACCTACAAGCCGCGCGTGACCAAGCTGCTGTCCGACCTGGACCACTTCGTCAGCGAGCTGGAGGCCAGCGGCCGCCCGGTGGTGCTGATGCTGGTGCCCGAGCACGGCGCCTCGCTGCGCGGCGACAAGCTGCAGATCTCCGGCATGCGCGAGATCCCCGGCCCGCGCATCACGCTGGTGCCGGCGGCCGTGAAGCTGATCGGCCTGCCCCACCCCAGCGCAGCCCAGCCCACGGTGGTGAACCAGCCGGTCAGCTACTTCGACCTCAACAGCCTGCTGGCCAACCTGATGGCCGACAACCCCTTCGTGCCCGGCGCCAAGCCGCTGGCGCAGCGCCTGGACACGATGGCCGGCACCGACTACGTGTCCGAGAACGCCGACATGGTGGTGATGCGCCTGCCCGATGGGCGCTATGTGATGAAGTCCGGCGAGACGCCCTGGACCGATTACGACACGCGCTGAGCGCCAGGGCTGCTCAGCCCTTGAGCCAGAGCGTGTCCAGATCGGAGAAGCGCCAGCCCTCGGGCGACTCCAGGTCGGCGATGCGGTCGGTGCAGCCCGGCTTGGCCAGGTCGAGCACGAAGGGCTCGACGCGGTGCCGCTCGGCCACGCTGTAGAACACCCGCACCTTGGGCGTCAGCAGGCTGCCGCCGTGGGGCTCCAGCACCACGGCCAGCTGTTCCGACTTCAGCCGCACCAGCGCGCCCACCGGGTAAATGCCCACGGTCTTGACCAGGTGCTGGAACACCACCGTGTCGTACATCCCCTTGGAGCGGGCCAGCTGGCGCATGGCCTCGGCCGGGTCCCAGGGGGCCCGGTACGGCCGGCGTGAAGTGACCGCATCGTAGACGTCGCACAGCGCCGCCATGCGGGCGATCAGCGGAATGGCCTCACCCTCCAGCGCTTGCGGATAGCCGCTGCCATTGAACCGTTCGTGGTGCGACAGCACGGCCTGCAACACCAGGGGGTCGTAACCGCCCTCGGCCGCCAGCAGGTTGTGGCCGCGCTGCGCATGGGTGCGCAGCAGCTTGCGTTCTTCGTCGTTGAGCCGGCCGGCGCGCTGCACCAGGTCGTCCGGCAGCGTGGCCTTGCCCACGTCCAGCAGCAGGCCGGCCAGCGCGGCCTGGCGCACCTCGGCCTCCCCCCAGCCCATCTGGCGGGCCAGACCGGCCATCAGCGCGCACACGGCCACCGCATGCAGGTAGGTGTAATCGGACACCGATTTCAGCCGCGCGATGCTGACCAGCGCATGTGGCTTGCGCGCCACCGAGATCACCACATCCTCCACCACATCGCGGCAGGCGTCCTGGTCCAGCGTGCGGCCCAGGCGGGCGGCGCCATAGAGATCGATGACCTGTCGCACCGCCGTGCGGCTCAGGGCCGCGGCGTCCTGGTACATCGGCCCCGCCAGGGCCAGGGCCGGATGGGCCTCGGGCAGCGGCAGGACGATGGGTTCGTCGAAGGCCGCCGCCGGCGGCGCGTCGACCGGCCCGGTGGCCCGGTCCTCATCGGTCGCCTCGGCATCGACGTCGATGCCTTTGTCGGTGTCGATGACCAGCGAGGACAGGCCCAGTTCCTGGATCTTGGCCAGGTCCCGGGCATCGCGCAGCAGAAAGCGGCTGCGCCAGAAAGGATGTGAGATCCACGAACCCGAGAGCTGGTGGACGAACATCCCCAAGCGCAATTGGTCGGGGCGGATGGTTTTCAGCACGGACGCGAGCATGCCACGGTCTGCGCCACCTGAAACGCCGAACAGCGGCGCCGAAGGGCGCAGCTTCCGCCCATCGCCCCGACCGCCCGGCCGGGTTCAGGCCGCCAGGTCGAACACCAGCACCTCGGCGCCCTGGCCGCCGGAGAGCGTCAGTTGCGCCTCGCCGCTCAGGCCCAGCGCGTCGCCCGCCTGCAACGGCTGCCCATTGACGGTCAGGCTGCCGCGGGCCAGGTGCACCCAGGTCTTGCGGGCCGGGTCCAGCGCCAGTTCGGCCGTTTCGGTGCCGTCGAACAGCCCGGCGCGCAAGGTGGCGTCGGCATGCAGCGTCACCGAGCCCTCGCGGCCATCGGGCGAGGCCACCAGCCGCAGCCGACCACGCTTCTCCTCGGCGGGAAAGGCCTTCTGCTCATACCCGGGCGTGCGGCCCAGTTGGTCGGGCAGCAGCCAGATCTGCAGGAAGTGTGTGGTCTGGCCCTCGGCATGGTTGAACTCGCTGTGGCGCACCCCGGTACCGGCAGTCATGCGCTGCACCTCGCCCGGGCGGATGGCGGCGCCGTTGCCCATGCTGTCCTGGTGCGCCAGCTCGCCGTCCAGCACGTAGCTGACGATCTCCATGTCGCGGTGGCCATGGGTGCCGAAGCCGGTGCCCGGCGCCACCCGGTCCTCATTGATCACCCGCAGGTTGCCAAACCCCATGTGCGCCGGGTCGTAGTAATCGGCGAACGAGAAGGTGTGGAAGCTGCGGAGCCAGCCGTGGTCGGCCAGGCCGCGTGCGTCGGACTTGCGCAGAGTGATCATGGTGTGCCTCCTGTCGGGATGGTGATGGGAACCGTGTGCATCCAATGTAGGAGCCCCCAGCGCGGTCGCCATGCCCTCGGGCTTGAAGCGATCTTTCAAATAACATGAACCTCTTATGCCCGACCGCCGCCACGCCCTCACCCCCGACGCCCTCGCGATGATGGACACCATCGCCCGCACCGGCAGCTTTGCCGCTGCCGCGCGGGAGCTGGGCAAGGTGCCCTCGGCCCTCACCTACAGCGTGCGCCAGCTGGAAGAGGCGCTGGACGTGCTGCTGTTCGACCGCCGCTCGCGCCAAGCCAAGCTGACCGCTGCGGGCGAGGAGCTGCTGCAAGAAGGCCGCCGCCTGCTGGCCCAGATGGACGCGGTGGCCAACCGGGTGCGCCGCGTGGCCACCGGCTGGGAAACCCAGCTCACCATCGCCGCCGACGACGTGCTGTCGCGCCGCACCCTGCTGGAACTGTGCGAGGCCTTCTACGCCATCCGCCCGCAAGGCGGTGACGAAGGCACCGGCACCCGCCTGCGCCTGCGCTCCGAGGTGCTGGCCGGGACCTGGGAGGCGCTGGTCTCCGGCCAGGCCGACCTGGCCATCGGCGTGCCGCTGGACGCGGTGCTGCCGCCCGGCTACGAGACCCAGCCGCTGGGCCGGGTGGAATTCCTGTTCGTGATGGCGCCCCACCACCCGCTGGCGACGGGCACGGAGCCGCTGACCGATGCCGAGCTGCTGCACCACCGCGCCATCGCGGTGGCCGATTCGGCCCAGCGGGTGTCGCCCCTGACGGTCAACCTGCTGCCCGGCCAGGACGTGCTGACGGTGCCAACGATGCAGCTGAAGATCGACGCCCTGCTGCGCTGCCTGGGCTGCGGCTTTGTGCCTGAACCCATGGTGCGCCACCATCTGGCGCTGGGCCATCTGGTGCAGCGCGAGGTGCGCCGTGCCCTGCGCGAGACCACCCTGGCCTATGCCTGGCGCAGCGCCGCCGTGGGCCAGCCCCGCAAAGCGCCCCAGGGCCTGGCGCTGCAATGGTGGCTGCAACAACTGGCCAGCCCCACCACCCGCCAGGCGCTGATCAGCCTGCCGAGTGGTCTACCGAGTGGCCTGCCCGAGGCCGAGGGCGCCCTGCCCCATGACACCTGAGGCCTCCACGCCCCGCATCGGCCGCTTCGCCCCCTCGCCCACCGGCCTGTTGCACGCCGGCTCGCTGGTGGCGGCCCTGGCCAGTTGGCTGGACGCCCGCGCCCAGGGCGGCCTGTGGCGGGTGCGCATCGAAGACGTGGACACCCCGCGCTGCGTGCCCGGCGCGGGCGAGGAGATCCTGCGCCAACTGGCCCGCTGCGGCCTGCTGCCCGACGGCGAGGTGTGGTGGCAGTCCCGCCGGGGCGAGGCCTATGCCGCCGCGCTGCAGCGCCTGGTGGCCGCCGGCCAGGCCTACCCCTGCGGCTGCAGCCGCAAGGAGATCGCCCAGGTCCAGGCCGCCCTGGGCCACGGCCATGAACGGCACGGCGAGCTGGTCTACCCCGGCACCTGCCGCCACGGCCTGCGCGGCAAAGCCGCCCGCGCCTGGCGCCTGCGCACCGACGCGCCCGAGGGCGGCGACCTGCACATCGATTGGTGCGACCGCCGCCTGGGCCCGCAGACCCAGAACCTGAGCCAGGCCGTGGGCGACTTCGTGCTCAAGCGGGCCGACGGCCTGTGGGCCTACCAGCTGGCGGTGGTGGTGGACGACGCCGACCAGGGCATCACCGACGTGGTGCGCGGCGAGGACCTGGCCGACAACACCCCGCGCCAGATCCACCTGCAGCGCCTGCTGGGCCTGCCCACGCCGCGCTACCTGCACACCCCGCTGGTGCTGGCCGCAGACGGCCAGAAGCTCTCCAAGCAGAACGGCGCCACGCCGCTGGACCTGCGCGACCCGCTGGCCGCGCTGCGGCGCGCCGGCCAGGCCCTGGGCCTGCCGGCCGAGCTGCCCGGCACCACCCTGGGC
>JAYSCA010000227.1:0-4790 GCA_041915165.1 Ideonella sp. | reverse complement strand
CCCTGTCGGACGACGAGATCGACTACCTGGTCCAGGCCTTCACCGGCCTGCAGCGCAACCCGACCGATGTCGAGCTGATGATGTTCGCCCAGGCCAACAGCGAACACTGCCGGCACAAGATCTTCAATGCCGAGTTCGTCATCGACGGCGAGCAGCAGCCGCTGTCGATGTTCGGCATGATCCGCAACACCGAGAAGCTGAACCCGCAGCACACCGTCATTGCCTACAACGACAACGCGGCGGTGATGGAAGGTGGCGTGGTGCAGCGCTGGTTGCCCACGGGCTACCAGGACGCTCCTGCGTATGGCGCCCGCGAGGAGCTGACCCATGTGCTGATGAAGGTGGAGACGCACAACCACCCGACGGCCATCTCGCCGTTCCCCGGCGCCTCCACCGGTGCGGGTGGCGAGATCCGCGACGAAGGCGCCACCGGCCGGGGTTCCCGCCCCAAGGCCGGCCTGACCGGCTTCAGCGTCTCGAACCTGCATCTGCCGGACACGAACGAACCCTGGGAAGCCCAACCCTACGGCAAGCCCGAGCACATCGCCAGCCCGCTGCAGATCATGACCGAGGGCCCGCTGGGCGGCGCCGCCTTCAACAACGAGTTCGGCCGTCCCAACCTGGCGGGCTACTTCCGCGTCTATGAGCAGACGGTGGGCGAGGGCGCGCAGGCCATCCGCCGCGGCTACCACAAGCCCATCATGATCGCCGGCGGCCTGGGCACGATCAGCGACAACCAAACCCAGAAGCTGCCTTTCGGCGCCGGCACGCTGCTGGTACAACTGGGCGGGCCGGGCATGCGCATCGGCATGGGCGGCGGCGCCGCCAGCTCGATGGCGGCCGGCACCAACACCGCCGCGCTGGACTTCGATTCGGTGCAGCGCGGCAACCCTGAAATCCAGCGCCGGGCGCAGGAAGTCATCAACCACTGCTGGACGCTGGGCGAGGCCAACCCGGTGCTGGCCATCCACGACGTGGGGGCCGGCGGCATCTCCAACGCCTTCCCCGAGCTGGTGGACGGCGCCGAGAAGGGCGCCCGCTTCGACCTGCGCAAGGTGCCGCTGGAAGAGTCTGGCCTGGCGCCCAAGGAAATCTGGTGCAACGAGAGCCAGGAGCGCTATGTGCTGGCCGTCGACCCGGCCCGGTTGGATGCCTTCGACGCCATGTGCCGGCGGGAACGCTGCCCCTACGCGGTGGTGGGCGTGGCCACCGATGACAAGGAACTGATCCTGGAGGACGGCCCCGAGGGCGAGAAGGTCATCGACATGCCCATGGACGTGCTGCTGGGCAAGCCGCCCAAGATGCAGCGCGACGTGACGCGGGTCGAACGCAGGTTGGCGCCGCTGAACCTGACCGGCGTGGCGCTGGACGAAGCCGCCCGCAATGTGCTGCGCCATCCCACCGTGGCCAGCAAGCGCTTCCTGATCACCATCGGCGACCGCACCGTGGGCGGCCTGAACCACCGCGACCAGATGGTCGGCCCCTGGCAGGTGCCGGTGGCCGACTGCGCGGTGACGCTGGCCGACTTTGTCGGTTTCCGCGGCGAGGCGATGAGCATGGGCGAGCGCACGCCGCTGGCCGCGCTGGACGCCCCGGCCTCCGGCCGCATGGCGGTGGCCGAGGCCATCACCAACCTGCTGGCCGCCCCCTTCGAGCTCTCGCGCGTCAAGCTCAGCTGCAACTGGATGGCCGCCTGCGGCGAGCCGGGCGAAGATGCTGCGCTGTACGAGACGGTCAAGGCCGTGGGCATGGACCTGTGCCCGGCCCTGGGCGTGAGTGTGCCGGTGGGCAAGGACAGCCTGTCCATGCGCACCCGCTGGAGCGAGGACGGCCAGACCAAGCAGGTCGTCGCGCCCGTGTCGCTGATCGTCTCGGCCTTCGTGACCCTGGACGATGTGCGTGGCACCCTGACCCCGCAGCTGCAGGACGGCGACACCACCCTGATCCTGGTGGACCTGGGCAACGCCAAGCGCCGCATGGGCGGCTCCATCCTGGCGCAGACGCTGCAGCAGTTTGGCGACGCGGTGCCCGACCTGGACGACCCCGCCCAGCTCAAGGCCCTGGTGGCTGCCATCAATCAGCTGCGCACGGAAGGCAAGCTGCTGGCCTACCATGACCGCTCCGACGGCGGCCTGTGGGCGGCGGCCTGCGAGATGGCCTTTGCCGGCCACCGCGGTGTCAGCCTGAACGTGGACATGCTGGTCTTCGAAGGCGACGGCATCAGCGACAGCCGGGCCGACACCGGCGACGCCAAGAACTGGGCCACCCAGATCAGCGGCCGCCGCGACGAGCTGACCCTGCAGGCCCTGTTCAACGAAGAACTCGGCGCCTTGCTGCAGGTGAAGACCACCGACCGCGACGCGGTGCTGGCCACGCTGCGAGCCCATGGCCTGTCCACCTGCAGCCATGTGGTGGGCAAGCCCAACGACAAGGGTGTGGTCGAAGTCTGGCGCGACGCCAAGAGCCAGTTTGCCGCCCCGCTGTCCGAACTGCAGCAGATCTGGGACGAGGTGAGCTGGCGCATCGCCCGCCTGCGTGACAACCCGGCTGGTGCCGACCAGGAACACGCCGCCACGGGCGGCGAGGACCCGGGCCTGCACCTGGCCCTGAGCTTCGACCCGGCCGAGGACGTGGCCGCCCCCTACATCGCCAAGGCCCGGCCCAAGGTGGCCATCCTGCGCGAGCAGGGCGTCAACAGCCATCTGGAGACCAGCCATGTGTTCGCGCTGGCCGGCTTCGACGCGCACGACGTGCACATGAGCGACCTGCAGTCCGGCCGCGTGCCGCTGTCGCAGTTCCAGGGCTTCGTGGCCTGCGGCGGCTTCAGCTATGGCGACACCCTGGGCGCCGGCGAGGGCTGGGCCCGCTCCATCATGTTCAACCCGGCCCTGGCCGAACAGTTCCAGGCCTTCTTCGGCCGCAGCGACACCTTCGCGCTGGGCATCTGCAATGGTTGCCAGATGATGGCCGCGCTCTCGCCCATGATTCCCGGCGCCGAGGCCTGGCCCAAATTCACCCGCAACAAGAGCGAGCAGTTCGAGGCCCGTCTGGCCCAGGTCGAGGTGCTGGACAGCCCGTCCATCTTCTTCCAGGGCATGGCCGGCAGCCGCCTGCCGATCGCCACTGCGCACGGTGAAGGTTTTGCCGACTTCTCACAGCGCGGCGACGTCAACCAGGTCCATCAGGCCATGCGTTATGTGGATGGCCATGGCCAGCCCACCGAGGTCTATCCGTTCAACCCGAACGGCAGCCCCGGCGGTCTGACCTCGGTCACGACGGCGGACGGTCGCTTCACGGTGCTGATGCCGCACCCGGAGCGGGTGTTCCGCAATGTGCTGATGAGCTGGAACGGCGGCGATCTGAGCGCCTACAGCCCCTGGATGCGCATGTTCCGCAACGCACGCAAGTGGGTGGGCTGACCCACCCGGGAGACCCTCATGCGAACGCCGTGGTGGTGGGCCGGATGCCTGGCCCTGATGTCGGGAGCCGCCTGGGCGGACATCACGCTGTACCAGGATGCGAACTTCCAGGGACGCGCCCAGTCCAGCTCGGGTGAGGTCTCCGATCTGCGCGACATCGGTTTCAACGACCGGGCGTCGTCCATCATGGTCCGTGGCGGGCGCTGGCTCGCCTGTAGCGATGCCCACTTTCAGGGCCAGTGCGTCAGTCTGGCCCCGGGCGGCTATCCCTCGCTGTCCGAGATGGGCCTGAACGACCGCATCTCCTCGGTGCGCCCCGAGAACAGCGGTTGGGGCGGTGGGGCCTGGCAGGGCGGTGGTGAGCACGCCATCGACCTCTACGAGCACGACAACTTCCGCGGGCGCTCGCTGGACGCCAGCCAGGGGGTGTCCGACCTGAACCAGGCGAATTTCAACGACCGTGTGTCCTCGGTGATCATCCGCCGTGGGCAGTGGCTGTTGTGCAGTGACGCAGATTCCCGCGGCCGTTGCATCACCCTGGGGCCCGGCCAATACCCCGAGCTCTCGCGCTGGAACCTGAACGACACGCTGTCCTCGGTGCGCCAGGTCAGCGGTGGCTGGAACCAGGGCCCGGCCGCCCCCCAGGCCGACATCCTGCTGTATGAAAATGCCAGCTACCAGGGACGTGCCCTGGATGCCTCCGCCGGCATCAGTGATCTCACGCCGACGGGCTTCAACGACCGGGTGTCCTCGGTGGTGATCCAGCGCGGTCAGTGGGAGTTGTGCAGCGATGCCGACTTCCGCGGCCAGTGCATCACGCTGGGGCCAGGGCAGTACCCAGACCTGCGCACCTGGCATTTGAACGACCAGCTGTCCTCGGTGCGGCCGGTGCGTCGGCGCGGTTTCTGGGGCGACTGAGCGGCCGTTGTCGGAGCCGTCTGACAATCCCGCGGGCGACTGGCTGATGGTCCGTCCCGCCGCATAGCGCGAAGCTGGGCGCCTGGCCATTGCCAGGAGATGCTCATGACCACCCAGACTTCTGTTCGCTACCTCTCGATCGCCATCCTGGGCCTGTCGGCCCTGTCCCTGACCGGCTGTGCCGGCATGAGCCAGCGCTCCAAGGACACCGCCGTGGGCGCGGGCCTGGGCGCCGTGGCTGGCTCGGTCATCACCGGTGGCACCACGGCCGGTGCCATCGGCGGGGCCGTCATCGGCGGCCTGATCGGCCACGAAAACGGCAAACGCTGACGCCGCCGCGGCGCGCTCAGCTCAGAGCTGGGCGCCCAGGCGCACGCCTTGGTCGATGGCCCGCTTGGCGTCCAGCTCGCCGGCCTCCTGGGCACCGCCGATCACATGCACCCGCAGGCCGGC
>JAYSCA010000226.1:0-4797 GCA_041915165.1 Ideonella sp. | reverse complement strand
GCCGGACGCTGTACAGCGACTTCCGTGCCGAGCTGACGCCCTTCCTGGCGTTTGCCGCGCGCTGCACCTCGTCCTTCCCCTTCGCCTTCGAGCCGATGACGGTGGAGGACGCGCTGCGCCTGGCCCGGCTGCGACCGGGCGGCGGCGCGGTGGAGCCCAGCGCCTGGCGCCGCTACCTCAAGGGCCTGTCGGCCGACGACCTGGCCAGTGGCCGGTGGCAGCGCCGGGCCTTTGGCGACGGCGGCTACCTGGACAACAAGCCCTTCAGCTACGCGGTCGAGGCCCTGTCCTGGCGCCTGTCGGCACTGCCGATGGAGCGCAAGCTGATCTATGTCGAGCCCACGCCCGAGCATCCCGAGCGGGAACGCCAGGTCTTCGACGCCAAGCCCGACGCGCTGCAGAACGCGGTGGATGCGCTGGCCCGCATCCCGCAGTACGAGACCATCCGCGAGGACCTGGAGGCGGTGCTCAAGCGCAACCGGCGCATCGAGCGGGTCGAACGTATCGTGCGCCGGGTCGAGCTGGACGTGGAGACGCTGGCCGAGGAGCCCTTTGCCCGCGTGCTGCTGGGCCAGAACGGCGAAGTGCCCGACTGGTCCGCGCTCGACCTGGGCGACATGATCCGCTACTACGGCGCGGCCTTTCTGCCCTACCGCCGGCTGCGCCTGGAGACCGTCAGCGACGACCTGGCCGACCGCTTGGCCATGCGCTGGGGCGTGGACCGCCATGCCGACCTGCAGGTCGCGATGCGGGCCCTGGTGCGGGCCTGGCGCGAGGCGCATTACTTCGAGCACCGGGAAGAGGCCGACGCCGAGCGCACCGCCTCGGTCAACGCCTTTTTGGAAGCCTACGACCTGGGCTACCGCTTGCGGCGGGTGGGCTTTCTGCTGCGCAAGACGCACCAGCTCGGGCGCCTGCTGCACGCCCTGCGCGCGCCGGGCGCTGGGTTGAGCGAGGCCGACGAGGCCTTGCGCCAGCGCCTGCAGCGCTATGGCGACCCGGCCGCCCTGGCGCTCGCCGAGGGCGTGGACGCGGCCCTGGTGCAGCTGCGCGATGGCCTGGCGCGCGCGATGGGGGAACTGCGCGAAGCCAACTGGCCGGGGCCGGACCAGCGGCCCGCGCAGGGCAGCGAGGACGACCGGCGCCAGCTGCAGCGCGTGCTGCGGCTGCTGATCGGTGAGCCGCTGGACCCGCCGCTGACGGCCCTGCCCACCGAAGACGGCACCGAGGTGCCCATCGCCCTGGGCCGCCTGCCGCCGCTGCAGGCCCAGCGCACCTTGCAGGAAAACGTGTTTGCCCGCGCCCAGGCCCTGTTCCAGCTGGCCAACGTCGGCCGGCGCACCCACCTGCAGGCACTGCTGGAGGACGACCTGGTGGCGCTGGGCGCGCAGTTCCGCCGCTACACCCGCCGCTCGCCGGACCGCCGCGCCACGGCGCTGCTGGTGCGCGAGTTGCTGGGGCAGCCGCGGCTGGTGCCGCAGGCCGAGGGCCCGCGCCGCCGGGTCACGGTGCAGTTGCAGCCGGTGCAGGACTCAGGCGACGACGCGGCGCTGAACAGCCCGGCCGGGCAGCTCCTGCGGCAGCTGCTGGCCGAGTACTACCTGCGTTTCGACGAATACGACCAGATGGCGTTCCCGCTCTACTACGACACCGGCACCAGCGAGCCGGCCGCGGTCGAGGTGGTGCGGGTCAGCCCGGAGGACGCCCCCAGCCTGGTGCCGCCGCAGGTCGGTGGCCGGCGCAAGTTGGCCGGCGACAGCCTGTTCCACTTTGGCGGCTTTCTGGACGCCCGCTGGCGCCGCAACGACATCATGTGGGGCCGCCTGGACGGGGCCGAACGCCTGCTGGCCGTGCTGCTGCCCGGCGAGGACGACACCCGCCTGCGCGAGGCGCTGCTGGCCCAGGCCCAGCGCGCCATCCTGCGCGAGGAGATGGCACCCGAGGGCTACGACGAGCTGGTGCAGCGCTTTGCCGACGCGCTGCTGGCCCAGGGCCAGCCGACGCTGCAGCAGGCCTTCGGCGCGCTGTGGCAGCAGCTGGGGCCGGACGATGCCGCCCGTGGTCAGCGCACCGCGCAGGCCCTGAAGGCGGTGCTGGGCGACGGCGGGCTGCTGGCCTATGTGGCCGGCCAGTACGAGGTGAACCGCCAGCTGGACACGCCGCGCATGCTGGACAACGCCGCCCGCGCGGTCACCGTCACCGGGCGGCTGCTGCAGGATTTGGAGCAGCAGCAGCGGGTGCGGGCCAACCGGGCGGTGTGGCTGACCCGGGCCGGCCTGGCCCTGCAGGCGCTGCTGGCCGTGTCGCTGCCCGGCAGCCTGCCGCGGGCGGTGCTGCGCCATGGGTTGGCGCTGCTCTACGGCGCGGAGCTGCTGGTGCTGCTGGGGGGCTGGCTGCTGGCCGCCCCGGGGGCGCGCAACTTCGCCCTGGCCGCCCTGGCCCTGACCGCCCTGGTGCACCTGGCCACGATGCTCACCGGCGACCTGATGGTGCGGCGCACCGGCCGGCTGAAGGCCGCGGCGGCGCTGCTGGCCCTGGCACTGGGCGGGCTGGCGCTGGTGGGCGGCTGGACGCTGTGGCAGTTCGGCCCGACGGCGGTGCTGTGCACCGTGCCGGCCCTGGCCGATGGCCTGGGCCGGCTGTGCGACGAACCCACCGACCCCGCGCCCGACGGCTCGGACGAGGACCTCAGCCCGCCACCAACCTGAGCAGCGTGATCTCGGAGGGGGCGCCCACCCGCTTGGGCGGGCCCCAGTAGCCGGTGCCGCGGCTGACGTAGACCCACATCTGCCGGACCCGGTGCAGACCGGCCACGAAGGGCTGCTGCAGCGGCACGAACCAGCCCCAGGGCCAGAACTGGCCGCCATGGGTGTGGCCGGAGAGCTGCAGGTCGAAGCCCGCCGCCGCGGCGGCCTCGGCACTGCGGGGCTGGTGGGCCAACAGCACCTTGGCCCCCGCCCCGGCCGGGGCGCCGGCCAGCGCGGCCAGCGGGTCGCTGCGGTGGCTGGGCTCGAAATGGTGGGCGCTGTAGTCGGCCACGCCGGCCAGCACCAGCGGGCTGCCATCGTGCTGCAGCGTCACATGCTCGTTCATCAGCACCCGTACGCCCAGGCGCTGCACCTCGGCCACCCAGTCGGGGCCGCCGCTGTAGTACTCGTGGTTGCCGGTGACGAAAAAGGCGCCGTGGCGGGCCTTCAACCCAGCCAGCGGAGCCACCTGCGCGGCCAGCTGCGCCACCGAGCCATCGACCAGGTCACCGGTGATCGCGACCGCATCCGCCTGCAGCGCGTTGACCGCGTCCACCATGGCCTGCAGCTGCGGGCGGCGGATCGTCGGGCCGACGTGGATGTCGCTGAGCTGGGCGATGGTGAAGCCCTGCAGCGCTGCGGGCAGGCCGGCGATCGGCACCTCCACCGTCACCACCGGCGGGCGGCGGCGGGCCTGCCAGGCGCCCCACAGCGTCAGCGCCAGCGCCCCGGTCAGCACCGTGCCGGCGGTGTCGGTGGCCAGGGTGGCGGTGTTCAGGGCCCACAGACCCAGCGCGTGGCCGGCGACGGCGGCGCCCAGCAGCCCATCGCGCAGCAGGGTCAGCACCAGCAGCGAGGACATCCAGCCCATGGCGACCAGCCCGGCGATGGTCAGGCCGCGATGGGCACTGCCGTGGCCGCGCCGTCCCAGACCTTGCGGCACCAACCCGGCGGAGAGGATCAACAGGACCGCGGTCGCCACGGCCGCGGGGCCGGGCAGGGCGGGGAGCAGCCGCCAGCCCAGGTAGGCGTGCAGCAGGGCCGACAGGGTCGGCAGCGTCAGACGAGGCATCTAGAACAGATGGGGGCGCCGGCCCGGGCTTCAAGCACCCGGGGACCCGGGGGAGGTGGGCCGGCCGGGCTTGACCTTGCCCCCATGGGAAGGTGGAGAATGCGCTCGCTATGACGCCCTGGACCCGCTTTCTGTCGGTGCTGCTCCTGGCCCTGCTGCTGCCGCTGCGGGGCGCTTGGGCCTGGGGGCCGCCGACGCCGGTCAACGCGCCCGAGCCGGCCTGTGCCCTGCATGCCGTGGCCCAGGACGCCGGGGCCGAGCACGCCCCGCAGGGGGACCGCCCGGCCAACACCCTGTGCCATGCCGCGGCGGGCGCCTGCTGCCTGGCCGTGCTGCCCAGCAGCGTGGCCGGGGTGCCGGGCTCGCAGCCCATCGCGTCACTGCGCTATCCCGCGCTGGCCTTGCCGCCGCTGATCTCCTTCGGCGATCCGCAGGAACGGCCTCCCAGGTCGGTCTGACCTCCGCCGGTGCTCGCCCAGGGGCGGGGCCGGACCGTGGCCCGCCCGGCGATCCGTCAGGACCGGGGCCGGGCCTTCGACTGACTTGAGCGGATCGGCCGTGGCGCCGGTCCGAAAAGGACCTTCCATGCATGGAATTCCGTTGCCGGGTGGCGTGGTTGCGCCCCCCCCTGGCTCGCGTCGCCTCCGCCGGGGGCGGTGGGTGGCGTCCGCGCTGAGCCTGGCCGTGCTGGCCGGCTGCGCCAGCTTTTCCGACGATGGCGGCATGGCCGAGGTGGCCCGCCTGACCCAGGCGCGCACCGGCCAGTCGCCCACGGCCCATGGGGCCGATGCGCCGCCGGAGGCGGTGCAGGCGCGTGTGCGCACCTTGCTGGCCCAGCCGTTGGGGGCGGACCAGGCGGTCGAGCTGGCGCTGATCCAGCAGCCCGGCCTGCAGGCCGAGTTCGATGCCCTGGCCGTGGCCGAGGCCGAGCGCGTGCGCGCGGGGCGCCTGCCCAACCCGGCGCTCACGCTGGGGCGC
>JAYSCA010000225.1:0-4799 GCA_041915165.1 Ideonella sp. | reverse complement strand
CTTGTCCAGCACAGGCCCCCGGATGTCATAACCTACGTTTTCAAGCTTGCTGGACTTGGCTATCGGTTTCAAACCGCAATCTCCTGCAATGCCCCTGCACTTGGGTGTGCTCTTAGGTCGGGGAAACTTATAATTAAAACATAGGTAGCCCCCTCTGATCGCGCAGGAGCATTCGTGAAATTCCAACCCGACACGCTGGAGGGCGTCAACGCCATCGCCCGCATCGAGCCCGGCCGGGTCTGGGTGCGGCAGGCACAGTTCGAGCACAGCGTGCTGGTGCCCTGGCAGGGCCAGGTGCAGGCCTGGGACGCTCGCCAGCCCAGCGACCTGACCAGCACACATTTCGAGCCACTCGTGGCGCTGGCGCCGGAGCTGGTGATCTTCGGCAGTGGGCCGCGCCACACCTTCATCTCGCCGCAGCTCTACCGCGCGCTCATCGAACAGCGCATCGGCATCGAAACGATGGACACCGCCGCCGCCTGCCGCACGTACAACGTGCTGGTCAGCGAGGGCCGCCGGGTCGTGGCCGCCCTGCTGCTCTGAGCCGGCGACCTGGAGGGACTTGACGGTTCAACTTATAATTCGAAGTTGTGCCTTTCATAGGCACCCTGCTGAACACCCATTCTCATGACGCCAGCCCTCAACAAACCTCTGCCGGACATTGAAGCGCAAGCGACGGGTGGTGTGAAGTTCACACCCCAATCGTTTCATGGTCAAACTGTGGTGCTGTACTTCTATCCCAAGGACAACACCCCCGGTTGCACGACCGAGGCCATGCAATTCCGGGATCACCACGAGGAATTCGTCAAGGCGGGCGCCGTGGTGTTTGGCGTCTCGCGCGACAACATGGCCTCGCACGACAAGTTCAAGCAAAACCTGGAACTGCCGTTCCAGCTGATTGCCGACACCGAAGAGAAACTGTGCCACATGTTCGGCGTGGTCAAGAACAAGATCATGTACGGCAAGAAGGTCAAGGGCATCGAGCGCTCGACCTTCCTGATCGACAGCCAGGGCGTGCTGCGCGCCGAATGGCGCGGCATCAAGGTGGCCGGCCATGTGGACGAAGTTCTCAAGGCCGTCCAGGAACTGAAAGTCGCCGCCTGAGACAGGCATTTGCACAACGCGTGAGTTGTGCATAATGGGTCCATGCCCGAGCAATTTCCGTCGCGCATCCCCCGAAAAGCCGCACAGTCGTCTGTGCGGCTTTTTTGTTTCTGAAATTCAGTTCAGGCCCTTCGTCCATGCCCCTGCCCAAGCCTCCTGCCCATCGCGCTGCGATCCTCCCCACCACGGCCTACGACACCCAGGCCGCCCCCAAGACACGGCGCAGCACCGCCAAGGCGGCACCCGCCCAGGCCGAAGAACCCCACCCCGCCCTGGAATTGCGGCCTGACGCCGCGGAGATCCCCGCAGCCCGCCCGTCGGCACTGCCCGTCAAGGCCCCCGCCCAGCCGACGGCTCCGCTGTCGGCTGCCGCGGCACGCCCCCGCGCCCGCAAGCCCCGTGACGCGGGCCCGGCCAAGCTGTTCGTGCTGGACACCAACGTGCTGATGCACGACCCGATGTCGATCTTCCGCTTCGACGAGCACGACATCTACCTGCCGATGATCACGCTGGAGGAGCTCGACGGCCACAAGAAGGGCATGAGCGAGGTGGCTCGCAACGTGCGCCAGGTGAGCCGCGAACTGGATGCGCTCGCAGCCGATGCCGGCCCGGATGCCGCCGCTGGCGTGCCGCTGGCCAAGTCGGGCCACCGCGAAGCAGGCGGCAAGCTGTTCTTCCAGACCACCTTCCTTGATGTGTCGCTGCCAGCCGGCCTGCCACAGGGCAAGGCCGACAACCAGATCCTGGGCGTGGTGCAATCGCTGCGCGAGCAGTTCCCGCAGCGCCAGGTCGTGCTGGTGTCCAAGGACATCAACATGCGGGTCAAGGCCCGCGCGCTGGGCCTGGCCGCCGAGGACTACTTCAACGACAAGACCCTCGACGACGGCGACCTGCTCTACACCGGCGTGCTGCAGCTGCCGGCCGACTTCTGGGAGCGCCATGGCAAGACCATGGAAAGCTGGAGCCAGGCCGGCCATACCTACTACCGCATCACCGGGCCGCTGGTGCCGGCCCTGATGGTCAACCAGTTCGTCTACCTTGAAGCGGCGGGCGAGGCCCCGCTGTATGCGCGGGTCACGGAGATCACCGGCAAGACCGCGGTGCTGAAGACGCTGCGCGACTACACCAGCGGCAAGAACGCCGCCTGGGGCGTGACGGCCCGCAACCGCGAACAGAACTTCGCCCTCAACCTGCTGATGGACCCCGAGGTCGACTTCATCTCGCTCACCGGCACGGCCGGCACGGGCAAGACCCTGATGACGCTGGCCGCCGCCTTGTCGCAGGTGCTGGAAGACCGCCGCTACAGCGAGATCATCGTCACCCGCGTCACCGTGCCGGTGGGCGAAGACATCGGCTTTTTGCCTGGCAACGAAGAAGAGAAGATGGGCCCCTGGATGGGGGCCCTGGACGACAACCTGGAAGTGCTGGCCCGCAGCGACAGCTCGGCAGGTGAATGGGGCCGCGCCGCCACCAACGACCTGGTGCGCAGCAAGATCAAGATCAAGAGCCTGAACTTCATGCGCGGTCGCACGTTCTTGAACAAGTTCGTGCTCATCGACGAGGCCCAGAACCTCACCCCCAAGCAGATGAAGACCTTGATCACCCGCGCCGGCCCCGGCACGAAGATCGTCTGTCTGGGCAACCTGGCCCAGATCGACACCCCCTACCTGACCGAGGGCAGTTCTGGCCTGACCTACGTGGTGGACCGCTTCAAGGGCTGGCCCCACTCGGGCCATGTGACGCTGGCCCGCGGCGAACGCTCGCGTCTGGCGGACTTTGCTTCGGACGTCCTGTGATGCATGGGCCGGCCATCCCCTGTCGGACACCATCCACAAGGGAAAGCCGGTCTTTTCACGTTCTTTTCGTACCTCTTGAAACTTGACACCCCGCTGTCTTCTCGCCTATTCTCGACCAGTGCATCATCGACAGAAGCATTTCCCTCACCACCATGCCATCACGGGCCGCCTGCCGGCCTTGCATCAGGCCAAGCGGTTGGGTCGTTGGGTTCGACACTCCTCACTGATCACCGCACTGGCGCTGGCCGGTGTGACGGTGCATGCCGCCCCCGATGTGGGCGGTGCCGGCGATCCGGTGATGCGACTGCTGGAGCAACGCGGGCTGTTGCCGGTGAATGCCACGCCCAATACGGTGGCCCCAAGCGCTGCAGAACCCACCTCCGGCAATTCGCTGCTGAATCAGGTGCGGAACCGGGCCTCCGATTTGGTCGTGTCGGCGATGGACTTCATCGGCGTGCGCTACCGCCGCGGCGGCAACAACGCCTCCGAAGGTTTCGATTGTTCCGGCTTCACCCGCCATGTGTTTGAGAACAGCATTGGTCTGGTGTTGCCGCGGCGTGCCGAAGAACAGGCTCGCGACCCGAGCCTGCTGAAGATCAACGCAACCGATCTGCGCCCCGGCGATCTGGTGTTCTTCAACACGCTGCGCGCGACCTTCTCGCACGTGGGCATCTACGTGGGCGATGGCAAGTTCATCCACGCCCCGCGCACCGGCAGCGAGGTCCGCATCGACGACATGCGGCAGTCCTACTGGGTTCAGCGCTTCACCGGAGCCCGCCGGGTTCCCCAGGTGAACGGTTCCGAGCTGAACAACAACCCGACTCCCTGAAGGGTGTCCCCCAAGGCGCCAGGCCTGGGCTGCGCACAATAGGCGCGTCATGAAACGCAAGGTGATCCTGTTGCGCGACGCGTCGGACCGTGAAGTGGAGCCGCCTGCGGCTGCCCCCTCGTCGCTCCCCACGGCGTCCTTCGCCCCCCTCTCTGATCCGCTGGTCGACAGCCTGGGCCGTCCCCTGCGCGACCTGCGCATCTCGGTCACCGACCGCTGCAATTTCCGCTGCAGCTACTGCATGCCCAAGGAGGTGTTCGACGGGCACCAGTTCCTGCCCCATGCCTCGCTGCTCAGCTTCGAAGAGATCACCCGCACGGCGCGCGTGTTCGTGCAACTGGGTGTGCGCAAGCTGCGCCTGACCGGCGGCGAGCCGCTGCTGCGGCGGCAGGTCGAGCAGCTGATCGAACCCCTGGCGGCGCTGCAGACGCCAGACGGGCGACCCGTCGACATCGCCCTCACCACGAATGGGTCCGTCCTGGCGCGCAAGGCCGCCGCCCTGAAGGCCGCCGGGCTGCGCCGCGTGACGGTGAGCCTGGATGCGCTGGACGACGCCGTCTTCCAGCGCATGAACGACGTGGGCTTCCCGGTGGCCGAGGTGCTGGACGGCATCGACACCGCGCTGGCGGTGGGCCTGGGGCCGGTCAAGGTCAACATGGTGGTCAAGCGCGGCACCAACGACCAGGAGATCCTGCCGTTGGCCGGCCATCTGCGCGACCGCTATGGCGACCAGGTCCGTCTGCGCTTCATCGAGTACATGGACGTGGGCGCCACCAATGGCTGGCGCATGGACGAGGTGCTGCCCTCCACCGAGGTGCGCACCCTGATCCAGTCCCGCTGGCCGCTGGTTCCCCTGGAGGCCGAAACCCGTGGCGAAACCGCCGAGCGCTGGCGCTATGCCGACGGCCGCGGCGAGGTCGGCTTCATCTCCAGTGTCACCCGCGCCTTCTGCCGGGGCTGCAACCGCATCCGACTCTCCACCGAGGGGCGCCTCTACACCTGCCTGTTCGGCAGCCAGGGGCATGACCTGCGCGGCCTGCTGCGCACCGGGGCCGACGACGCCCAACTGG
>JAYSCA010000224.1:0-4803 GCA_041915165.1 Ideonella sp. | reverse complement strand
CACACACGCCGCAGGAGGGGCACGGCATGCTGATTGGTGAGAAGTTCCTGTTCGTGGAGTTGCAGAAGACCGGCTCCACCCACATCAAGCAGCAGCTCCAGGCCCTGTTCGGCGGTGTCAACGAGGGCAAGCACAACAAGCCCACGCCAGAGATGCTGGCCTCTGGCCGTGCGGTCATCGGCTCGATCCGGGATCCCTGGTCCTGGTACCTGTCGCTGTGGTCCTATGGCTGCCAGCGGCGGGGCAGCCTGTACAACCGGCTGGTCGACCCCGAGGCCTGGAAGCGCAGCCTGTTGCTGATCGAGCAGCGTCAGCGCCTGCATGGTGATCTGCCGGTGGCGCAGCTCACGCCGGTGCGGGCGCATGACGTCTGGTACGCTGACGTGGGCAGCGCACAGGGCTTCCGGGAATGGTTGCGGGCGGTCTGCCTGCCCGAGATGCGCCTGACGGTGCAGATGGGGTTCAACAAGTCCCGTGTCGGCCAGTTCGGCTGCGGGTTGATGACCTACCGCTACCTGCGCCTGTTCACCAGCGGCGTTGACAACCTGTCCGACGAGGTGGCCACGGTCGACGATCTGCGCCACTGGGTGGACACGCATTTCGAGCCGACCCAGATGATCCGTCTGCACCGGGTGGCGGAGGACCTCATCGCGCTGGGCGAAGCGCTGGGGCAACCCCTGTCGCCCCCCCAGTGCGAGGCGCTGCGAGGGGCGAGGCCGACGAACCGATCCTCGCGGCCGCATCCCTTCGCACACTACTATGATGAACAGTGCCTGGACTGGGTGGCCGAGCGCGAATGGCTGCTGATTGAACGCCACGGCTATGAACGGCCGGTGCTGGCGGGGTGACCCGCCAGGGCGGGTGACGGGCCCACGACTCGGACGACGGTGATGCAGTGATGAAGAAAACCGTTCTGGATGCCGGTGAGGACTGCGGCCTGGCCAAGTTCCTGGTCCACCGGGGCGCGCAGGCCTGCCTGCTGGCGCCAGCCCCTGTGCTGCAGGCCCTGGTGGCGGCGGCTGGTGAGCCATCCTGTCCGGCGGTCAGCACGGTGGCCGGCATTCCGCCGGGCGTGAAGCGCGTCTTCGTGCATGCACCCGACGACGAAGCCGGCCTGGTGGCCCAGGTGCGGGCCGCCCGACCTGAGCTGGCAGTGCACGGCTGGATTTCGCTCATTCCCATCCTGGTGGCCGATCGCAAGCTGCCGACCCCGGGGGAGCCACTTCCGTTGCCTCAGCACCGTTTCGCGGTGGTCTGCACGCCGCGCACCGGCAGCACCTTTCTGTGCGAACTGCTGGAGGCCGGTGGCCTGGGCGCCGCCCGTGAACACCTGCGCTGGCCGCTGATCTACGCGCTGCGCCATGGCGTGGCAGCCGACGTGGCCTTCGACGAGGTGCAGCGCCACGGGGCGGTGGATGGCGTCTTCGGCACCAAGCTGATCTCGCACTTCCTGTTCGATGCCGTCGGGCAGGCCCAGGCCGGGGCCTTTCTGCAGGGCTGGGCCGCGCAAGGGTTCCGGTTCATCCGGCTGCGCCGCGATCCGGTGGCGCAGACGCTCTCGAAGTTCAGCGCCAAGCGCAGCGGCGTCTGGCATGCACGAGGCGCATTGGCCGAAGGGCGTCGCCGTCGTCTGGCCCAGGTGGCCTACGACTTTGCCGAGCTGTGCGAGATCCACCAGCGCACGCTGGCCGAAGACCGGGCGCTGGACGTGGCGATGGCCGCGCTGCCCGCCGACCGGGTGCTGGCGCTGGACTACGAGACCGTGGCCACTGAGCCGCTGGAGACGCTGGCGCGCTGCGCCGCGTTCCTGGGATTGCCGGCCCATCCCGAGCGGGTGGACTTCGCCGCTCTGCCGACCCAGCTGTCGGCCACCCATGACAACACGCGCCAGTTGCGTGAACGCTTCCTGGCCGATCTGGCCACCCGCCCGGACCTTGCCCCGTGACCGACGTCCATCTCCCCCGTCCGCCCCAGACCGTCCGTGCCAGCGAGTTGCTGGAAGGGGATGACGAGGGCTTCGTGATCAACGCCTACCTGGCGCTGCAGCGGCAGTGGCCGGATCCAGGCGGGTTTGGCCACTACCACTGGCTGCTGTCCCAGCGTCCGGACGCTCGGCTGGAGGTGCTGCGCGAGATTGCCGGCTCGGCCTCTTCGCAACGCACCGGGGTGCGCTTCGAGGACGACTTTCCCGCCGAGCAGGCGGTTGCGCCGCGGGAGGCCGATCCGGTGCAAGCCCGGCTGCGCTACCTGTCCGCCTGCGAGCGTCTGCGGGTGCCGCAGCTGGCCACCCAGTCGCAGGAGCTGCAGGCCCTGCTGGCAGGCGTCAGCCTGGAGGGCATCGGTGATGCGGTGCGCATGGTGATCGAGACCAGCATGGCCCAGCTGGCCCAGCTGGAATCGCGGCTGGCCAGCCTGCAAGCCGAGCTGGCGGACCTGCGGGCGCGGCTGGCCCAGCCGGTCCTGAGCCAGCAGCCCCTGCCGGCCGATGGCACGCCGGCCTGGATGGCGCACGAGCTGATCCGCCTGGGGCAACGGGTGCAGGCCCTGGAGCAGGGGCGGGTGGACGAACTGCCCGGCCGCACCGCCGAGGATGTGAAGCGGCAGGTGGCCGACTACGTGAACGCCCTGTTCGCCATCCAGGCCGACCTGGCCGTCCAGGAACGCGAGGCGCTGGCGGCCGCCCGCGCCGATCTGCCGGAGGCCCCATGAGCGCAACCCCTTTGGTGATGTTCTCGCCGCTGCCACCGCGCAAGTCTGGCATCGCGGCCTACACCGCCGAGTTGCTGCCCGCGCTGTGCGCGCAGGGGCCGGTGACGGTGGTCAACGAGGAGGGGCTCACCCCTGCGGTGGCCGCCGAGCTGCCCGACTGTGGCGACGCGCTGCGCGTGCTGTCCTGGGCCGAGTACCAGGCCGAGCCCGCGCTGCGGGCGCAGCCGCACGTCCACCAGATCGGCAACAACGCCGACCATGTCTTCGTCTACCGGGCCTTCCGCGAGCGCCCGGGGCTGCTGGTCCAGCACGACTTCAACCTGCACTACCTGGTCGAGGACGCCACCCTGGTGCGCGGCGACGCCGAGGGTTACCGCGCGGTGCTGCAGGAGGAGTACGGCGATCCCGGCACCACCCTGGCCATGCTGCGGCGGGCGGGGGTCTTCTCCGAGGCGCAGAAGCTGAGCCTGCCGCTCAACCGCCACCTGCTGCGGCAGGCGCGCGGGGTCATCGTCCACAACCACTGGATCCACGACCGCCTGCCCGCCGAGCTGCGCGAGACCACCTGCGTGGTGCCGCACCACCACTCGCCGGCAGTCGACGGCGTGGCCGGGCTGTCCCAGGCGGAAGCCCGCCAACGCCGCGGCCTGCCGGCCGAGCCCTTCCTGTTCCTCTCGCTGGGCTTCATCACCCCGCCCAAGCAGATCCAGGCCACGCTCTGGGCCCTGAGCCAGCTGCGGCAGCGCGGGCGGCAGTTCCGCTTCGTGATCGTGGGCGAACGCAATGCCGGTTTCGACATCGATGCCCACATCCGCCGCCATGGCCTGGAGGACTGGGTCACCGTGACCGGCTATGCGCCCGAAGCGGACTTCTTCGAGTACATCGTCGCGGCGGACGCGCTGGTCAACCTGCGCTATCCCACGGTCGGCGAAAGCTCGGGCACCCTGGTCCGGGCCTTGGCGCTGGGACTGCCCGCGGTGGTGCACAACTTCGGCCCGTCCAGCGAGTACCCGGACGATGTGGTGCTGAAGGTGCCGCTGGAGCTGGGCTCGCCGGCCCACCTGGCCGCGGCGCTGGACAGCCTGCTCACCCATGCCCCGCTGCGGGATGCGCTGGGGCGCCGGGCGGCGGCCTATATCCGCTCCCATTGCACCGTCCAGCACTCGGCCCAGGCCTACCGGGCCTGGCTGGCCCGTTTCCCGCAGGTTGATGCCGCCTGAGCGGCTGCTGCGCCCTTCTCGGCGGTTCCATGTCCCCTGACGCCTCTGTCCCGATCCCCGACCTGCCTGCCGACGCGCTGAGCGAGGACGATGTCCTGCAGCTCTACCGGGTCTGCCTGGGGCGTGATCCCGACCCTGGCGTGGCGGCCCGCGCCGCCGGACGCTCACTGGCCGAGATGGCGCTGGAGATGCTGCGCAGCGAGGAGATGGCGCTCAAGGTGCTGACCCCGCTGGCGCAGCAGCGGGCGCTGCCGCACAGCAACCTCACCGAGTCGGACCGTACCGTGCTCTGGCGCTGGATGGACCAGCGTCTGGGGTGGCCGTGCGTGGCGCGGCCGGGGCGGCTGCGGCCCGAGCACCTGTTGCAGCGCCTGTGTGCGCACCCCCGGCTGGCGCAGGTGCTGACCGATGCCCACGGCGGCTTGTTCACCGAGGTGGCGGCCCGCTTCGCGCAGCCCGAGGCCCTGGATCTGCAGGGCAAGATCGAGTTCGCCAACCACGAGTTCATTTCGGGCTGGCTGAGCGACCTGTCGGGCCAGCGGGCCACGTTGCGGGTGGAGGTGCGCTGCCACGGCCGCCTGGTGGCCAGCGGTTCGGCCCACAGCCTGCGGCCCGACATCCGTGAGCACATCGGCGGCAACGGCCTGTGCGGTTTTCGGCTGCCTTGGCGGCCCGAGGCTTGGCCGGCCGGTCAGGCCCTGAGCCTGCAACTGATCGAGCCGTCCAGCGGCCATGCGGTCAGCCCCGCCTACCGCTACGAGAATTCCAGCCTGGACCAGCTGGGCGTGGCCCAGCTGCTGTCCAAGGAGCTGGAGGAAATCCAGCGTCGCATCGACGCGTTGGCGGCGATGGTGCCGCAGGGCTTGCGCTACGC
>JAYSCA010000223.1:4491-4876 GCA_041915165.1 Ideonella sp. | reverse complement strand
TTCTCGCTGCAGCATGACGACTTGCTGCAGGAGGGCGAGACCCAGGGCCGCTACTGGTTCAGCCAACGCCATCCCCTGCAGGCCGGCCAGAGCGCGGGCTACGAGACCGAGATCGGTCTGGTCGACCTGCAGTTCAACCCCAGTCTGCCGCAGGCCGACACCTTGTCGATCGACGTGCGCGCCACGAACCGGGACCTGCCCTGCCAGATGAGCATCGGCCAGGTGGGTGGCGATCTGTTCGCGGAAGGTGGCGGCCCGTGGAAGGAGATCCGCCTGCTGCGGCGCCCCACCCCCAGCCTGCGGTTCGAGGCCGACCACGGGGCCTTGTGGCGCCTGGTGTCCCACCTGTCGCTCAACCACCTGACCTTGAGCGCCAGCGGGCTGG
>JAYSCA010000223.1:0-4481 GCA_041915165.1 Ideonella sp. | reverse complement strand
GGCTCAAGGAAATCCTGCGCCTCTACGACCTGCCACACCTGCCGCACAGCCAGCGCATGATCGACGGGCTGATGCAGGTGGACTACCGCCCGGTGCAGGCCTGTCTGCCCGGCAATCCTTTCGCCACCTTTGTACGCGGCACCGAAGTTCGCCTGTCGGTCAACGAACAGGCCTTTGTCGGCGGTGGCCTGCACCTGTTCGCCCAGGTGCTCGACCGGTTCCTGGGCCTGTACGCCCACATCAACTCCTTCGTCCAGCTCAAGCTGCTCTCGCACAGGACGGGCGAAGTGCTGCTCACCTGCCCGCCCCGCAGCGGTGACCAGGCCTTGCTTTGAGACGGCTCCGGCGACCATGAAGCGAGACGTGCCCCCCACCGCGCTGCCGCCTGCCACGCCGCACCTCGTGGCCCATCTGGCGCCTGAGGCGCCCGTGCAGCGGCTGCTTGAGCAGCCGCAGACCTTCGCCTTCCACCAGGCGGTGCGCGTCCTGGAGCGTTGGCTGGCCCGTCCGGACGACCGCCCCGACCGCCTGCCCAAGGAGCTTCGCTTCCGCAACTCGCTCTCGCTGTCCTTTCCGGCCAGCGAGATCCATGCGCTCCAGACCCAGGGACCGGACCCGGAGCATCCCGAACGCATCGAGATCACCCCGGCCTTCATGGGCCTGCTGGGCGTCACCGGCACCCTGCCGCTGGCCTACACCGAGCAGGTGCAGGCGCGCGAGCTCCATGCGCGCGATGGCGCCGCCCGCGCCTTCTTCGACATCTTCCAGCACCGGGCGCTCTCCCTGTTTCATGCCGCCTGGCGCAAGCACCGGCTGCCGCTGCAACATGAGGTGGCGCCCGCGGCCGCCTTCCGCCCGCGGCTGCTGGCCCTGGCCGGACTGGGCCTGCCTGGGCTGGCCAACCGCCTGCAGCCCGACCAAGGGGCGGTGTCCGACGACGCCCTGGCCTTCTACGCCGGCAGCCTGCAACAGCGGGTCATCAGCGCCCCCCAGCTGCAGCGGGTGCTGGCCGACTACTTTGGTGTGCCGGTGCAGCTGCAGTCTTTTGCCGGCCGCTGGTTTCCGGTGGAGGCCGCCAACCAGAGCCGGCTGGGCCTGGGGGCCGTCACGCTCGGCCGGGATGCACTGGTGGGCGAACGCCTCTGGCAACGCGATCTGCGCGTGCGGCTGACGCTGGGGCCCTTGTCGCGGGCCCAGCAGGCCCGCTTCCTGCCCGGTGGCCCCGGCGCCCTGGCCCTCAAGCAGCTGCTCACCTTGGCCACGGGCCTGCAACTCGAGTACGAGGTGCACCTGTGCCTGCGCGCCCGCGACGTGCAGCCCGCCTGCCTGGGCGGCGACCCCGATGCCCCGGCCCAACTGGGCTGGAACACCTACCTGCTCTCCCAAGCCAGCCCCGTGGATCGCACCGAAGCGGCCTACAACATCCACGCGGCCTGACCCACTGATCCCGCCCATTGCTGTTGCCATGACCAATCTCAAGACCCTGATCGCCAAGCTCGACCCCGCGTGCCGCCAGGCCGCCGAGCGGGCCGCCTCGATCACCCTGTCCCATGGCCACCACGAGGTGGACATCGAGCACCTGCTGCTGGCCCTGCTGGAGAACCCGCGCAGCGACCTGGTGGTGGCCTGCCGCCGCTGGGGCGTGGCCACCGAGGCCCTGCAGGCCGACCTGCAGCGCGAACTGGCACGCCTGCGCAACGGCAACACCCGCACCCCCGTGTTCGGCACCCGGCTGCTGACCCTGCTGGAGCAGGCCTGGCTGATCGCCTCGCTGGACACGCTGGACCCGCGCATCCGCAGCGCCCACCTGCTGCTGGCCCTGCTGACCGAGCCGACGCTGAGCCAACTGGCCCAGCGCAGCAGCCCCTGCTTCGGCCAGATGAAGGCCGACGACCTCAAGCACCGGCTGGATGTGGTGACCGCGGGTTCCGACGAAGCCCGCCAGAGCCCGGCCGCCGTCACGGGTGCCGGCGCAGAAGCGGGCGAGGCGGCTGCCACCACTGCGCCCAGCCCCACGCCGGCCCTGGACCAGTTCACCACCAACCTGACCCAGCGCGCCCGCGACGGCAAGATCGACCCGGTGATCGGCCGTGACGCCGAGATCCGCCAGGCCATCGACATCCTGATGCGCCGGCGCCAGAACAACCCCATCCTGACCGGCGAGGCCGGCGTGGGCAAAACGGCCGTGGTGGAGGGCCTGGCCCTGCGCATCGCCGCGGGCGATGTGCCCCTGCCGCTGCAGGGCGTGGCCCTGCATGTGCTGGACCTGGGCCTGCTGCAGGCCGGCGCCAGCGTGAAGGGCGAATTCGAGAACCGGCTGAAGAACGTGATCGACGAGGTCAAGAAGAGCCCGCACCCGATCATCCTGTTCATCGACGAGGCCCACACCATGATCGGCGCGGGCGGCCAGGCCGGGCAGAACGACGCCGCCAACCTGCTCAAGCCCGCCCTGGCCCGCGGCGAGCTGCGCACCGTGGCCGCCACCACCTGGAGCGAGTACAAGAAGTACTTCGAGAAGGACGCCGCCCTGGCCCGCCGCTTCCAGGTCATCAAGGTGGAAGAGCCCAGTGAAGAACTGGCCGCGGCCATGCTGCGCGGCATGGCCCCGCTGATGGAAAAGCACTTCGGCGTGCGCATCCGCGACGAAGCCATCACCGAAGCCGTGCGCCTGTCGGCCCGCTACATCACCGGCCGCCAACTGCCGGACAAGGCCATCAGCGTGCTGGACACCGCCTGCGCCAAGGTGGCCCTGGGCCAAGCCGCCACGCCCGCCGCGGTGGACGACCTGCGCAAGCGCCTGGAACGCCTGGATGCCGAAGTGGCCGCGCTGCAGCGTGAAGCCGCCAGCGGCAGCGACCACGCCGCCCGCCTGAGCGCCCTGCGCACCCAGCGCGACAACGGCCAGGCCGAGCTGGACGCCCTGCTGCAGCGCCACGAGGCCGAGAAGGCCCTGGTGGGCGAGGTGCAGCAGTTGCGCCAGGACCTGGAGGCTGCCGCCGCGCGCGACCACACCGAGCAGGCGCCGCCCGCCACCCCGCTGCCCGACAAGCTGGCCGCCCTGGGCGCGCTGCAGGGCGAGGCCCCGCTGGTGCCGGTGGACGTGGACGGCAATGTCGTGGCCGCCATCGTCGCCGCCTGGACGGGCATCCCGCTGGGCAAGATGGTCAAGGACGACCTGAAGACCGTGCTGAACCTGCAGCCCCTGCTGGAGGCGCGCGTCATCGGCCAGTCCCACGCGCTGGCGGCCATCGCCCAGCGGGTGCGCACCAGCCGGGCCAACCTGGAAGACCCGAACAAGCCCAAGGGCGTGTTCATGTTCGTCGGCCCCAGCGGCGTGGGCAAGACCGAAACCGCCTTGGCCCTGGCCGACCTGCTCTACGGTGGTGAGAAGAAGCTCATCACCATCAACATGAGCGAGTACCAGGAAGCCCATTCCGTCTCCGGCCTGAAGGGCTCGCCCCCGGGCTATGTGGGCTACGGCGAAGGCGGCGTACTGACCGAGGCCGTGCGCCGCCAACCCTACAGCGTGGTGCTGCTCGACGAAGTCGAAAAGGCCCACCCGGACGTGCTGGAGATGTTCTTCCAGGTCTTCGACAAGGGCGTGATGGACGACGCCGAGGGCCGCGAGATCGACTTCCGCAACACGCTGATCATCCTGACCAGCAACATCGGCTCCTCGCAGATCATGCAGGCCTGTGTGAACAAGCCGGCGGCCGAATACCCCGACCCGGAGGCCCTGGCCGAGGCCCTTCGGCCTGTGCTGTACAAGACCTTCAAGCCTGCCTTCCTGGGCCGCATGAAGGTCATCCCCTACTACGCCATCGGGGACGACGCTCTGGACCGGATCATCCGCCTCAAGCTCGACCGGATCGCCACCCGCGTGGCCGCCCACCACCAGGCCGACTTCGTCTACGACGACAAGCTGGTGGACGCCGTGCTGGCCCGCTGCACCGAGGTGGACACCGGTGCCCGCAATGTGGACCACATCTTGAACGGCACGCTGCTGCCCGAGATCGCCGGCCAGGTGCTGGCCCGCATGGCCGAGGGCGAGGCGGTGCGCCGCATCAAGGTGAGCGCCGCCAAGAACGGCGACTTCAAGTACACGGTGCAGTGAGGCCGCCCCATGCGAGACACCCCCCATGGATGCTGACACCCTGATCGACACCGCGCTTAGCGCCGCCTGGACCTCTCTGCTGGGCGGGCTGACCCAGGACAGCCGGCTGCTGCGCCTGCACACGGTGCTGGGCACCGATGCGCTCTTCGCCGAGGACGCCCACGTCTGGGAAGGCATCGGCCCCCAGCAAGGCCCCAGCCTGTCGGACGACATCCCTGGCCTGGACCTGGGGCCCACCCGCGCCGGCCTGCGCCTGGTGGTGCATGCGCTGAGCACCGACGCCCACCTGGAACTCAAGCAGCTCATCGGCCAGCCTGCCCTGCTGGAACTGCTGTGCCAGGACAGCCGCAGCGAGCTGCGCCCCTGG
>JAYSCA010000222.1:0-4903 GCA_041915165.1 Ideonella sp. | reverse complement strand
CACCTGGCCGAGGACGGCACCCTGCTGGAGCACATCGGCGCCAGCGTGGAGGTGGTGCTGGTCGGCTTCGCGGTCTCGTCCGCGCTGGCCATCCCGCTGGGCCTGTTCATGGGCTCCTTCCGCCTCGTGCAGGCCCTGCTGGATCCGCCGGTCAACTTCATCCGCTACCTGCCGGTCACCTCCTTCGTGCCGCTGTTCATCCTGTGGATCGGCATCGGCCTGGAGCAGCGGGTGGCGGTGATCATCTTCGGCGTGTTCTTCCAGCAGCTGGTGATGGTGTCAGACGTGTGCCGCGGCGTCAGCAAGGACCTGGTCAACGCCAGCTACACCCTGGGCTGCAAGCGCAAGGATGTGCTGCTGCATGTGCTGGGCCCGGCCTCGCTGCCGGGCGTGCTGGACACCCTGCGCGTGACCATCGGCTGGGCCTGGACCTACCTGGTGGTGGCCGAGCTGGTGGCCGCCTCCAGCGGCCTGGGCTACATCAGCCTGAAGGCCATGCGCGGCCTGCAGGTGGACGTGATCTTCCTGGCCATCGCGGTGATCGGCCTCTTGGGCCTGCTCACCGACCAGGTCTTCCGAATTCTCAGAATGAAGGTGTGCGCATGGGCGCAGTGAATCTCGAAACGGCGCCAGCGCGCCTGCAGGTGCGCGACGTCAGCCTGCGCTACCCCACGCCGGCCGGCGGCACCTTTGTCGCGCTGGAGAACGTCTCGCTGGAGGTGCCGGACCAGCAGTTCGCCGTCATCGTCGGCCCCTCGGGCTGCGGCAAGTCCAGCCTGCTGTACCTGACCGCCGGCCTGAACGAGCCGACCGAGGGCGAGATCGTCGTCAGCGGCCAGCGCGTCACCGGCCCCGGGCCGGACCGCGGCATGGTCTTCCAGGGCTACACCCTGTTCCCCTGGCTCACGGTGCGGCAGAACATCGAGTTCGGCCTGAAACGCCGCGGCATGCTGCCGGCCCAGCGCAAGGAAGTGGTGGACCACTACCTGGACGAGGTGCGGCTGCGGCCCTTTGCCGACAACTTCCCCAAGCAGTTGTCGGGCGGCATGATGCAGCGCGTGGCCATTGCCCGCGCCCTGGCCAACGACCCGCAGATCCTGTTGATGGACGAGCCCTTCGGCGCGCTGGACAGCCAGACCCGCCACCAGATGCAGCGCCTGCTGCTGCGGGTGTGGGAGCACGCCAAGAAGACGGTGGTCTTCGTGACCCACGACATCGACGAGGCCATCCTGCTGGGCGACCGCGTCTACGTGATGGGCGCGCGGCCCGGCCGCATCCGCCAGATCATCGACGTGCCGCTGGCCCGCCCGCGGCCCGAGGATGTGGAGCTGGCGCCGGAGTTCATCGCGCTCAAGCGGCAGATCGTGGACCTGCTGCACGATGACCTGCACCGCATCGACCCCTGAGGTGAGCCCCGCCATGAACGAGCGCTACGACTACATCGTGGTGGGCGCGGGCTCGGCCGGCAGCGTGCTGGCCCGCCGCCTGAGCGACGACCCCGCCGTGCGCGTCTGCCTGATCGAGGCCGGCGGCAGCGACGCCAGCCCGCGGGTGCAGGTGCCCGCCGGCACCATCACCCTCTACAAAAGCCGGCGCTTCAGCTGGAACTATGAGTCGGCTCCGCAGACGCGGCTGAACGGCCGCCGTCTGCACTGCCCGCGCGGCAAGGCGCTGGGCGGCTCCAGTTCGATGAACAGCATGATCTACATCCGGGGCTTCGCCTCGGACTACGAGCGCTGGGCCGCGGCCGGCTGCACCGGCTGGGGCTGGCAGGACGTGCTGCCCTACTTCCGCCGCTCCGAAGGCAACCGCCTGGGCCAGGACCCGGCCCTGCACGGCCAGGACGGCCCGCTGTGGGTGGACCGCCCGCGCGACCCCAACCCGGTCTCGCGCTGGTTCGTGGAGGCCGGCCGCCGCCTGGGCCTGCCGGTCAACACCGACTTCAACGGCCCCTCTGCCTTGGGCGTGGGCGTCTACGACCTGACCCAGCGCGATGGCCAGCGCCTGTCCAGCTACCGGGCCTTTGTGGCGCCGGTGCGCGAGCGCGCCAACCTGACGGTGCTGACCGACGTGGCGGTGGACCAGCTGTGGATGGACGGCGCCAGCGTGAAGGGCGTGCAGCTGCAGGCCCCCGAGGGCGGCGCGCCCCGCCGCCTGCAGGCCCAGCGGGAGGTCATCCTCTGCGCGGGCGCCATCGGCTCGCCGCACCTGCTGCTGCGCTCGGGCATCGGCCCGCGCGCCCAGCTGGAAGCCGCCGGCGTGCCGGTGCGGGTGGACCTGCCTGGCGTGGGCCAGAACCTGCAGGACCACCTGGACGGCCTGGTGACCGTGCGCTCGCGCTCGCCGCTGACGCTGGGCTTTTCGCTGGGATCGGCCTGGCAGGTGCTGAGTGCGCCGCTGCGCTACCTGCTCAACCGGAAGGGTTGGCTGAGCACCAACTACGTGGAGGCCGGCGGCTTTGCCTGCACGCCCTTGAGCGAGGGTGAGCCCGATGTGCAGTTCCACTTCGTGCCGGGCTACCGCAGCCACCGTGGCCGCCTGTTCGAGTGGGGCCACGGCTACGCCATCCACACCTGCGTGCTGCGCCCGCGCAGCCGCGGCGAGCTGTGGCTGGACGCCCAGGGCGAGCTGGTGCTGGACTACAACTTCCTGTCCGATCCGCAGGATGGGCAGGTGCTGATCGAAGGGGTGAAGCTGGCCCGCCGCATCCTGGCCGACCCGGTGTTCGACGGCATCCGGGGCACGGAGATGCTGCCCGGCCCCCAGGTGCAGAGCGACGAGGAACTGCTGGCCAACCTGCGGGCGCACGCCGCCACCGTGTTCCACCCGGCGGGCACCTGCAAGATGGGCGTGGACCCGATGGCCGTGGTGGCGCCCGACCTGCGGGTGCATGGCGTGCGCGGCCTGCGCGTGGCCGACGCCTCCATCATGCCGGTGCTGGTCAGCGGCAACACCAACGCGCCCTGCATCATGATCGGCGAGAAGGCGGCGGACCTGATTCGGTCCAGTTGGTTTGAGACCATGCATTCATCCACGTCTCAGAGGGCTTCCGGAAAATGAGCCCTCACGCATTGCCGTACTTGGCAGGCTTTGGCAGACTCCGCGCTTGTAATGTCCAACAAGTGCCTGCCTGCACATTGCGACAGCTCTAGCGCTGTGCGTACAAACCGTGAATCCCAGCCATTCCTGCCGGGCCGCTGCCTTTTGTGCATCGGGGGGATGCTGTTGTCTGGCTGCAGTGGCGCCCCATCGCTCACCCTGGCGGGCACCTATTTCCCCGCTTGGCTGGTGTGCGCCACGGTCGCCGCGATCTGTGCAGCCGTGGCACGGCTGCTGATGGTGGTCACGGGATGGGCCGAGATCATCCCCTTTCAGCTGTCCGTCAATGTCGCCCTCGGCGTCATGTGTGGGCTGGGGCTTTGGCTGGTCTGGCAAGGGGGCTGACGATGGAAGCACGCGGCATTCACGCCTCCTCGCGTTTCGCCAAGGGTGTTGCGCTGTCCGTTGTAATGTTGGCGGTTTGCGGAGGGATGTGGGCGATCTGGCGGGCACCCCTGTCCACGGACGATGCCACCATCGACGCCGAAGTGGTCCATGTCGCTGCCGTCGTAGGGGGGCGTGTCGTCGATCTTCCCATTCATGAGAACGAGTTGATCCGCAAAGGGGCGCTGCTGTTTCGCATCGACCCTGCTCCCTATCAGACGGCGGTGGCCACCGCACAGGCCAACCTGGACATTGCTGAGGCGGCGCATGACGCCCAGCGACGCGTCATCGCCACGCAACAGTCCGGTGCCCGCCTGGCTCGGCAACAAACACAGCGCGCCGAGACCAACCTGGCCCTGACGGCCCGCACCGAAGAGCGTTTGGCGCCCCTGACCGCCAAGGGCTATGTGGCCGTGCAGCAGTTGGACCAGGCGCAGGTGGCCAAGCGAGATGCAGGCACGTCGCTGCGGCAGGCTCGAGAACAGGAGTTGGCGGCTCGGCAGGCCGTCGGCATCGATGCCGGCTCGGAGGCTGGGGTGCGTGCCGCAGCGGCGGCCCTGGAGAATGCGAAGCGTGCTTTGCAGGACACCGAGGTGCGTGCCAGCCACGACGGCCGCGTTGTCGGCCTGAATGTCTCCACTGGTGAGATCGTGGCGCCAGCTCAGTCGCTGTTCACGCTGATCAACACGGAAGAGTGGTTCGCTTCGGCTAACTTCCGGGAGACGGAACTTCAGAGCCTCAAACCCGGGGTCTGTGCCACGGTGTACTCCATGATTGACCGCCGGCACCCCATCCGGGGCGAAATCGTCAGCCTGGGCTACGGTGTGTTGGCGACAGATCGGATCAACCTTCCACGCGCCCTGCCTTATGTGCAGCCCTCTCTGAACTGGGTGCGGGTGGCGCAGCGCTTTCCGGTCCGCATCCGGCTGGAAGAGCCGCCGGAAGCACTTGCCCGCCTGGGGGCCAGCGCCATGGTGGAGGTCGGTGGTGGCGCGGCCTGCCGCTGAATCCGGCACAGCGTTCCGACTGCTGCGTGCCCTGCGATCACCCACGCCGGGCCGCTTGGCCTACGCCTTGCGTCTGGCGCTGATCTGTACCTTGACGGTGGTGCTGGCCGAATCCTACCAGACACCGGAGATTGCCCTCACCACCTATGTCGTCTTCTTCCTGAATCAGCCGGACCGTCTCTCAAGCCTGATCCAGACCCTGGCACTGACTGTGGTGGTGACCTTGGTGCTTGGGTTGCTGTTCGTGATAGCTCCGGTGGCACTGGCCAGTTCCCCGCTGAGACTGGCCACCATGGTCGTCCTGTCCTTCGGCCTGATGTTCTTGAGTTCGGCCAGCCGACTGCAGGGCGTGGCCGCCACGGTGGCACTGGTGATCGTCTACAGCCTTGACGTGTTGGGCCATGTGCCCAGTG
>JAYSCA010000221.1:0-4918 GCA_041915165.1 Ideonella sp. | reverse complement strand
CCCGCCTCGTAGGAGGTGGTGGTTTCCGGGCCGGCGTTGGACATCGGGTTGAACGCCGAGGCCGGCAGGATGCTGGCGCCGCGGTAGCCGGTGGCGATGCGGGCGTAGAGGTTGGTGTCCTTGGTGATCGACCAGGTGGCGGCCAGGTCGCCGGTGACCTTGTTGTTGGACACCGTGTCGCTCAGGCCGGCGCTGGCGTCCACCGCCACGTCGCCGGGGTCGGTCGAGAGCTTCTTCCAGTCGTGCGTGTAGCGCAGGCCGGCGCGCACGGTCACATCCGGTGCGATGGCGTAGTTGACCGAACCGAAGGCCGCCCAGGAGTTGTTGGTCTGGGTGGTGGTGGACAGGCCGGTCTGGGCGCCGCCGCTGGTGGAGTCGTAGCTGTAGGCGTCCATGGCGTACTTCTCGTGGAAGAAGTACAGGCCGCTCTGCCAGCTCAGCGGGCCGCTGGTGGCGGACTCGGTGCGCAGTTCCTGCGTCCACTGCTGGTGCGCGCGCAGGCCGTCCGCGGTCTCGCTGGAGAAGGGGATGAGGCCCGGTCCCATGTAGGGCAGGTAGCTGGCGCCGTAGCCGCCGTCCACGTCGCCGCGGCTGAAGGAATGGACCTTCTCGAAGCCGGTGATCGAGTGCAGCTTGTAGCCATCGAAGGCCCAGGTCAGGTGGGCGTTGGCACCGGTGCTGCTGAGCTTCTGCTCGTTCTTGCCATCCAGCGTGACCTTGCTCTTGTCGAAGCCATCGACCAGGTCGTTCGTGCCGCTCTGGAGGATGTTGGCGCGGAACAGGCGGGCGCTGCCGTTCAGGTCGCGGGCGTGCACGTTGAACAGCGCGCTGAAGGGGGTGCCGGCGCCGTACAGCAGCTGGGCGCGCATGGCGTTGTCGTCATAGCCTTCGAGCTTGTGGGTCTGCTGCACCACCGGGGCCGGCGCTTCGTTGGTGACCCAGTCGTCGCGGTGCTGCGATTGCAGCGAGACGCGGGCCTGCCACCGTTCGTCCAGCGGCAGGTTGATCGCGCCCTCGGCGTTGACCGTGCCGTAGGTGCCGTAGCTCAGGCTGCCGTAGCCGCCAAAGGTCTTCTGCGGCTTGACCGAGTCGAACTTGACCACGCCGGCCGGGGTGTTGCGGCCGAACAGCGTGCCCTGCGGGCCGGCCAGCACTTCCACGCCTTCGCTGTCGAAGATGGGGAAGCCCTTGAGGATGGGGTTCTCCTGCACGATGTCGTCCAGGATCAGCGACACCGGCTGCGAGGCGTTCAGGCGGAAGTCGGTGTTGCCGTAGCCGCGGATGTAGAAGCGCGGGAAGGCCCGGCCGAAGGAGGATTCGACGTTCAGGCTGGGCACGCGGCCCGAGAGCATGCGCAGGTCTTCGCCGCTGGAATTGATCACGTCCAGCGCCTCGCCTCGCAGCGTCGTGATCGACATCGGCACCTCGAGCGCGTTTTCCTCGCGGCGCTCGGCGGTCACGGTGATGGTGGTCAGCTTGCCGGCTTCGGCGCCGGCCGTCGCGTCCTGGGCCCAGGTGGGGGCGGTGGGGAGCAGGGCGGCCAGCGCCGCCAGGCTCAGCAGGGAGGGACGGAATTGCGCCGCCGGGTGGGCGGCTGGGTGGTGACGGGTGGTCATGGGTTGCTGCAACGCAAAGTTGTCATTCGCGCTGTCAAGCAACCCACATGCCATCACTCCGGCCCCATCACGGGGCGGGCACACCGTCCTTCCACTGGTCCCAGTGGGCGACGATGTCGCGCACCAGCACGCCACCGACACGGGCCAGGTTCTGCGTGGCGGGCACAAAGCCCCCGGTGGCGCCGGTGGTGGAGGCCTGCAGCGAGGCCTGGGCCGTCTGGCCGGGGTAGGGTCGGTCGAAGTTGGAGCCGGTGCGCAGCACGGCCAAGCGCTTCAGGTCCACCTTGCCGGCGGCGGCCGCGCGCTCCAGCGCGTTGTAGCTGGCGTTGTCCTCCTGCTGGGTGGTGCAGTAGGTGCCCTGGCCATCGGTCATCAGCTTCACCCAGTCCCGCACATGCTGGCCCAGGCGATGGCCATGCCACCAGGTGTCCCCGCCGGCGGTGTCGCACTGCATCACCGCGGGCGGTCGGGCCGCCGGGCTGCCTTTGGCGTAGTGGGCCCGGTAGGCCTGGGCCTGGGGGCTGTCGGCCAGCGGCACGCCGCGGGTCAGTGCCAGGGCCTTGTTCACCAGCGCGTCGTCCAGGTGCGCCACCTCCGTGCGGTACTCCAGCTTGGGCTTGATGCCGGGGCCGGCGGTCAGCACGCCGAAGTAGCCGGTGCTCCATCCCTTGGGCATCTCGCGGGCGTCGATCTCGTGGGCGATGCCCGAATCGACCAGCCAGCGGGCCCAGGCCGCGCTGCCCAACGTGCCCTGGGCCGGGTCGATGCCGGCAATGCCGGCGATCAGGAACCAGGTCTTGCGCAGATCGAAACGCGGGTCCAGCGTGACTGCCAGTACCGAGGCGGCGGCATTGGCGTGGCCCATGCCGGTGGTCAGCAGGCAGACGTCGTCGCGGTTGCAGCGCAGGGCCGGGTAGTCGGGCGACAGACCGGGTACCGGGATCGACTCGGTCAGCTCAAAGGGCTGGACCCAGGGCTCGGCCTCAGGGCCGAACATCGAGATCACCAGCGCCTTGACCGGGCGGGGGGCGGCGGGAGCGGTCTGGGCCTGGGCCAGGCCGGCGCTCAGCAGCAGGGCGCTCAGTAGCGCGGCGGGGCGGCGCAGGAGGCGGCTCATCGGGCGCCTCCATGACGGTGGGCCACGGCGGTGACGGGCGAGCGCCAGGCGCGCAGGAAGGACAGCGTCACCTCGGCCTCGTTGGTTTCGGCCAGACCGCTGGCGAACAGCGCGCCCACGTCGGCATTGAAGCCCTCGGCGCCGGCCAGATCGCTCAGCGAGCGGAAGGCGATGTAGGGCACCTGGTTGGCCGCGGCGACATGGGCCAGCGCGGCGGTCTCCATCTCGAAGGTCTGGGCCTGCAGGTGCTTGAACAGGTACTCGCGGTATTCGGCATTGGCCAGGAAGACCGGGCCCGAGACCCCGCGCCCGCCTACCCGCAGGCGCGGCTGCTCCTTCACGCAGAGCTTCTCGTCGATCGATCCGTCGGCCTGCTGGGCCTTGGGGCCGCAGCGCTGCAGGCGCGGCTGCAGTGTGCGCACGGTGGTCAGCATGGCCGCATCCACCGGGTAGTCGAAACGGTACTCGCCCTGCGGGGCATTGGCGGCATTGAGCAGGTAGGTGCCGCGTGCGAACTGGTGCTGGAAGGGCGGCAGGGGCTGGCCGTCCGGCGCGGTCAGGGCCAGGCCCAGGCAGCTCAGGTCACCGGTTTTGCCACAGGGGGCGGGCAGGGTGTCGCTCTCGTTCCAGAAGGTTTCCAGCGGCAGGGCCCAGCGCTCGGGCACGGTCACGTCGCCCACATGGTTGGCGGGGTTCACGCCGCCGGCGATGCCGCTCATCACCAGCCGGTCGATGCGGAAGTGGTCCAGCAGCTGCTGGGTGGTCAGGGTGGCGTTGACGATGCTGACGCCGCTGAGCACCACCACCACGCGGTGGCCTTCGAGCTCGCCGGTGGTGAAGCGCTTGCCGGTGATGGTCCAGGTCTTGGGGTGGCGCAGGCGGCCCAGCAGGATGTCGGCCTCGGCCCCGAAGGCGGAGACGATGCCGATGCGGGGCGTGCAGTCGCTCAGGCAGCTGGCCCGCACCGAGGTGATGGGGGCCGGGTGGGACGACGGTGTGGCGGCCTGGGCGGCCGGGGCCAACAGCCCCAGCAGGGCGGCGCTGGCGAGCAGGGGCGCCAGGGCAAAACGGGGTCGGAAGTTCATGGCGGCCCGGGCAAGCAAGTGGGATGCCCGGGGCCCGCTCAGGCCGTGGCCGGTGGCGGTGCGCCAGGCGGTGGGGCCGCCGGACGGACCGGCGTGCTGCCGACCCGGATGGCCCAGTGCAGCAGGCCGGCGAGGGCCAGGCCCAGCAGGCAGCCGCCGGCCCAGACGGCGCCCAGCAGCCAGGACACCCAGGGGGCCAGGCCGCGCAGCAGGGCTTGCAGCAAACCGACGGTGGCGGCCAGCATGCCGTCCCAACCTGGCGCCACCTGATCCAGCCAGCCGGCCAGCGGGCTGGCATCCAGCCAGGTCTTGAGCACCCCGACCCAGCTGGGGTCGTGCGTCAGCAGGGCCCACAGCGCCCAGCTCAGGCCGGTCCAGACCAGCAGGCCCAGCGCGGCGACGGTCCACAGCAGCACGAGCATGTCGCGCGCCGGGGGCTCAGCGGAAGATCAGGTACAGCGCGCCCAGGATGGCCACCCACTTGAGCACGTAGTAGGTGGTGCGGGACTTGGCCTTCAGGGATTTGCCGGCCAGGCGCAGCTTGTAGCCGTGGGCGAAGATCTTGTTGACCAGGCCGATCGACTCGCCTTCCACGTTCTGGGTGCGGGCGGCGTTCAGCACGATGCGACCGAAGGCGCGGTTGAACCAGGCCAGCGGCGCGGTGTAGACCGGGCGCTCCACGTCGCAGAACAGGATCACCCGCGGGTGGTCGGTCTTGTTCTCGGCGTAGTGGATGTAGGTCTCGTCGAACATCATCGGCTCGCCGTCATGCCAGGAGCGGCGCTGGCCATCCACCTCGATGAAGCATTCGTCCGAGTTGGGCGTGATCAGGCCCAGGTGATAGCGGATGGAGCCGGCGAAGGGGTCGCGGTGGCGCACCAGACGCGCGCCCGGCGGCAGCGAGGTGAACATGGCCGCCTTGATGCCGGGGATCTGGTTGACCAGCGCCACGGTGCGCGGGCAGAGCTTGGCTGCCGAGGGCAGGTCGTCGCCGTACCACTTCAGGTAGAAGCGCTTCCAGCCGGTGCGGAAGAAGGAGTTGAAGCCGATGTCGGTGTAGCCCTCGGCGGCCTTGATGAAGCCCTCGTCGTTCAGGCGCA
>JAYSCA010000220.1:0-4922 GCA_041915165.1 Ideonella sp. | reverse complement strand
CTGGCCCAGGGCTACCCCTATTTCATCATCGCGGCCAAGGCCTTCGACCCCTCCAGCGCCCTGGTGCTCTCGCACGGCGAAAGCGATCGCTTCGCCATCCACTTCGTCGCCCGGGCCGACAAAGCCGCCGACCCGGACATCAAACGCTTCATCGCGATCTACCAACAGTCCCCGGCGGTGCGCCGCTACATCGACCAGTTCTACGGCGGTGACAAGCGGCTCTATCGACTCGCCTGGCTGCCGGCCAACGCCCAAGGAGGTGCCTTGTGAACTTCTCCCTGCTGCAACGCGCCCCGCTGGTGCCTCCTGAGGGCGCCGCACTGCAAGCCAGCGTGACCACCGCCGCCCCGGCGCCCACGACGCCACAGACACCACGCGGCGCGGTCCGCTTTGAGGATCTGGGGAAGACCTACCGCAGCGCCGCCGGCCCGGTGCAGGCGCTGCAAGGCATCTCGCTGGACATCGCCCCTGGCAGCATCTTCGGCATCATCGGCCGCAGCGGCGCGGGCAAGTCCAGCCTGCTGCGCACGATCAACCGGCTGGAACAGCCCACGGAAGGTCGGATCCTGATCGACGGGGTCGACATCGCCACGCTGGACGCCAAGGCGCTGGTCGAGCTGCGCCGTCGGGTCGGCATGATCTTCCAGCACTTCAACCTGCTGTCGGCCAAGACCGTCTGGGACAACGTGGCGCTGCCGCTGCGCGTGGCCGGCGTGCCGGGCGCGGACATCACCCGCCGCGTCAACGAGGCCCTGGCCCTCGTGGGACTGGAGGGCAAGCACCGCGCCTACCCGCAGCGCCTCTCGGGCGGCCAGAAACAGCGCGTGGGCATTGCCCGCGCCCTGGTCACCCGGCCGGAGATCCTGCTGTGCGACGAGGCCACCTCCGCCCTGGACCCGGAGACCACCCAGTCCATCCTCGGCCTGCTCAAGGACATCAACCAGCGCCTGGGGATCACCGTCATCCTGATCACGCACGAGATGAGCGTGATCCGCGAAATCGCCGACCGGGTGCTGGTGCTGGAGCAGGGGCGCATCGCAGAGACCGGTCCGGTCTGGCAGGTGTTCGGACAACCCACCCACGACGCCACGCGGGCGCTGCTGGCCCCGCTGCAACATGAGCTGCCGGAAGACCTGAAGACCCGCCTGCACCGCCACCCACCGGCCGGCGCCCCGGCCGTGCAGCGGGTGCTGCAACTCAGCTACACCGGCGCGCAAGGGCTGGAACCCGACTTCGCCGCCATTGCCCAGGCCCTGCAAGGCCCCGTGCGGCTGGTGCACGGCGGAGTGGACCGCATCCAGGGCCATGCCCAGGGCCGCTTGCTGATCGCTGTGGACGGCGCGGCCCCCCTGCCCGCGTTCGACACCCTGACCCAGGGCGCGCACCCGATCGCCCACCACATCGAGGAGCTGGGCTATGTCGCTTGAACTGTCCCTGGACGTCCAGACCTACGTCGACGCGCTGCTGGACACCCTGCAGATGGTCGCCATCTCCGGCGGCTTCGCGCTGCTGGCCGGCATTCCGCTGGCCGTGCTGCTGATCGCCACCGCGCCGGACGGCTTCCGCCCCTCGCCGCGCCTGAACCAGGCGGTGGGCAGCGTGGTCAACGGCTTCCGGGCCACGCCCTTCATCGTGCTGCTGGTGGCCCTGCTGCCCTTCACCCGCCTGGTCGCGGGCACCACCATCGGCGTGTGGGCGGCCATCGTGCCGCTGGCCATCAGCGCCACGCCCTTCTTCGCCCGCATTGCCGAGGTGAGCCTGCGCGAGGTGGACCACGGCCTGATCGAGGCCGCCCAGGCCATGGGCTGCCAGCGCTGGCACATCGTGCGCCATGTGCTGCTGCCCGAAGCCCTGCCCGGCATCGTCGGCGGCTTCACCATCACCCTGGTCGCGCTCATCAGCTCCTCGGCCATGGCCGGCGCCGTGGGTGCGGGCGGCCTGGGCGACCTGGCCATCCGCTACGGCTACCAGCGCTTCGACACCCAGGTGATGTTGATCGTGATCGCGATCCTGATCGGCCTGGTCACGCTGGTGCAGTTCAGCGGCGACCGCCTGGTGCAGTGGCTGCGCCACCGCTGATGTCCCTCTCTTTCCACCGAGTTCCCCATGAGCACCGACACCCTGCAGCCGCCCCGCGAGGCCACCGTCCCCCCGTCCGCCGAAACCCGGCGCCCCCGCCCGCCCGCCGAACCACGCCGCCTGCGCAGCAGTGAAGAAGCGCTGGAGGCCGCGCAAGCGCTGGCCGAAGCGTTCCGCCCCGGCGCCGCCGAGCGCGACCGGGAGCGACAGCTGCCCTGGGACGAGATCGAGCGCTACACCGCCAGCGGTCTGGGCACCATCACCGTGCCACGCGCCTATGGCGGCCCGGAGCTGCCGTTCATCACCCTGGCCGAGGTCTTCGTCACCCTCTGCGCCGCCGACCCGGCCCTGGGCCAGATCCCGCAGAACCACTTTGGCGTGCTGGGCATCCTGAAGGAAGCCGGCAGCGAGGCGCAGAAGCAGCGCTTTTATGGCGAGGTGCTGGCCGGCTGGCGCATGGGCAACGCCGGCCCGGAACGCAAGTCCAAGGACAGCCCCACCATCCTGCAGGGCGCCACCACGCTGCGCCAGACGCCGCAGGGCCTGCGTCTGAGCGGTCACCGCTATTACTCCACGGGCGCCATCTTTGCCCACCGCATTCCCACCCGGGCGGTGGATGAACAGGGCCGCCCGGTGCACGTGTGGGTGCCGCGGCATGCCCCGGGCGTGGAGATCATCGACGACTGGTCCGCCTTCGGGCAGCGCACCACCGCCAGCGGCAGCGTGGTGTTCGACAACGTGCCCATCCAGGCCGAGGACGTGCTGCCGCTGTGGCCGCTGGCCGACCGGCCGGGCCTGGCCGGCCCCAGCTCGCAGCTGATCCAGGCCGCCATCGACCAGGGCATTGCCGAGGCGGCGGTGGCCGACGCCATCACCTTCGTGCGCGAACGCGCCCGCCCCTGGGTCGACTCGGGGCTGCAGCACGCCACCGACGACCCCTACCTGATCGCCGACGTGGGCCGGCTGCAGATCGCTCTGCACGCGGCCCACGAAGTGCTGCTGGAAGCGGCCCGCACGCTCGACGAAGTGGCGGCCGCCCCCGTCACGGCCGAATCCAGTGCCCGCGCCTCGGTGGCGATGGCTGAGGCCAAGGTGCTGACCACCCGCATCGCCCTGGATGCCAGCGAAAAGCTGTTTGAGCTGGCCGGCTCGGCCGCCACCCGCGCCGCCCACAACCTGGACCGCCACTGGCGCAATGCCCGCGTGCACACCCTGCACGACCCGGTGCGCTGGAAGCTGCACCTGATCGGCAACCACCGGCTCAATGGCGTGCTGCCGGCCCGCCATTCCTGGAACTGAGACCCTTGCCATGACCCTGCTCTACGCCCCTGTCCCGGTGGACAGCCACCCCGCCCCTGCCGCCGCGCCCCGACAGGCGCCCCACCGCATCCGCAACGACGCCGAGGCGCTGGAGACCGCGCGGCGCCTCGCCGGCGAATTCGCGCCCGACGCGGCCCGGCGCGATCGTGAACGCCTGCTGCCCTGGGCCGAGTTGGACACTTTCGTCACCAGCGGCCTCTGGGCCATCACCGTGCCCAAGGCCTTTGGCGGGCCGGGGGTTTCCGCCGGCACGCTGGCCGAAGTGGTCGCCCGCGTGGCCGAGGGGGACAGCTCGCTGGCCCAGATCCCGCAGAACCACTTCTACGCGCTGGAGGTGCTGCGCGTGGGCGGCAGCGAAGCCCAGCAGCGCTTCTTCTACGGCGAGGTGCTGGCCGGCCGGCGCCTGGGCAACGCCCTGGCCGAGATCGGCCACAAGGACTTCCAGCGCCGCACCCGGCTGATCCCCGACGGCGACGGTTGGCGCATCCAGGGCCGCAAGTTCTACTGCACCGGCGCGGTCTACGCGCACTGGATCCCCACGCTGGTGGTGGCCGAGGAACAAGGGCAACCGGTGCAGTACCTGGCCTTCGTGCCGCGCGACGCCCAGGGCGTGGACATCACCGACGACTGGGACGGCTTCGGCCAGCGGGTGACGGGCAGCGGCTCTGTGGCCTTCGACCACGTGCGGGTCGAAGCCGACTGGGTGGTGCCCTTCCAGAGCTCCTTCGAGCGCCCCACCACCATCGGCCCGGTGGCCCAGCTGCTGCATGCGGCCATCGACCTGGGCATCGCCCGCGGGGCGCTGGCCGCCACCCTGCCCTTCGTGCGGGAGCATGCCCGGCCCTGGATCGACGCCAAGGTCAGCCGGGCGGCCGAGGACCCGCTCTTGATCCAGCAGGTGGGCGAGACCACCGTGAAGCTGCGTGCCGCCGAGGCCCTGCTGCGCCGGGCCGCGCGTTTCGTCGATGCGGCCCAGGCCGCGCCCGGCGAGCGCAGCGTGGCCGAGGCCTCCATCGCGGTGGCCGAGGCCCGGGCCCTCACCACCACCGCCGCGCTGGATGCCGCCAGCCGCCTGTTCGAGCTGGGCGGCACCGCCGCCACGCTGGACCACCGCGGTCTGGACCGCTTCTGGCGCAACGGCCGCACCCACACCCTGCACGACCCGGTGCGCTGGAAGTACCACGCCATCGGCAACTTCTTCCTCAACGACCGCCTTCCGCCGCGTCACGGCGCGCTCTGACCCATGACCGCTCTCAAACCCCTGCGGGTCAACGCGTTCAACATGAACTGCGTCGGCCACATCCACCACGGCCTGTGGACGCACCCGCGCGACCGCTCGACCGAATACAACACCCTCGGCTACTGGACCGACATCGCCCGGCTGCTGGAGCGCGGGCTGTTCGATGGCCTGTTCATCGCCGACATCGTGGGCAGCTACGACGTCTACCAGGGCGGGCTGGACCTGACCCTGCAGGAAGCCATCCAGCTGCCGGCCAACGACCCCTGGATGCTGGTGTCCGCCA
>JAYSCA010000219.1:0-4932 GCA_041915165.1 Ideonella sp. | reverse complement strand
AGGTGAAGGCGCTGCCATCGGTGCGGGCCAGCGACAGGCGCTGGGCCGCCGGCAGCGTCACGCGGGCGGCCGCAAACGCCGGCTGGATCGGCAGCTCGCGCCCGCCCCGGTCCACCAGCACCGCCAGCTGCACGCTGGCGGGCCGGCCGAAGTCGAACAATTCGTTGATGACCGCGCGGATCGTGCGGCCGGTGTAGAGCACGTCGTCGATCAGCAGGATGTGCCGGCCGTCGATCGCGAACGGCAGATGGGTGGCATCGGCGGTGCTGGCCAGGCCGCGGGCACCGAAGTCGTCCCGGTGCAGGGTGCTGGAAATGACACCATGCTCGCCGGGCAGGCCCAGGTCGGCCTGCAGGCGCTCGGCCAGCCAGGCGCCCCCGGACCAGATGCCGACCAGGGACAGGTCCGGCTTCAGCAGACTTTTGACGCCCTGACGCAGTTCAACGTACAGGGCCTCGGCATCGAGGGACAGGCTGCTCATGTGGTGGGGTGCTCCCGGAAGAACTGGTCAAGGATGAGGGCGGCCGAGGCGGCGTCGGCATCCGCCGCGCCGGCGGCCAGGGCCTCGGTGGTGGTGTAGCGCTCGTCCACCTCGTGCACGGGCAGACGGAAACGCCCGTGCAGCTGGCGCGCGAACTTGCGCGCCCGACGGGTGTTTTCATGCTCGGCGCCATCGGGGTGGAACGGTACGCCCACCACCAGCGCATCGGGTTGCCATTGCGCAATCAGGTCGGCAATGGCGGCAAAGCGGGCATCGCCCTGGGCCGCCACGGTGCGCAGCGGCTGGCCCTGGCGCATCAGGCTGGAGCCGGTGGCCACGCCGACCCGCTTCTCGCCAAAATCAAACGCCAGGAACGACGAGGTGGACGTGCCACCCATGCTCATGCGTGCCCCGCTTCCTGCGAAAGCATGCGCGGATCGATGCCCAGCAAGGCCAGGGCCTGCGCGTAGCGCTCGTCCACCGGGGTGTCGAAGATGACGCGCGGGTCGGCCTGGACGGTGAGCCAGCCGTTGCGGCCCAGCTCATCCTCCAGCTGGCCGGCCCCCCAGCCGCTGTAGCCCAGGGTGACCAGCACCCGCTTCGGGCCCTCGCCGCGGGCGATCGCCTCCAGCACGTCCTTGCTGGTGGTCATCGCCAGGCCCTCGGGCACGGTCAGGGTGGAGCTGTAGGCCGTGGCCTCGTCGGCCGGCCGGGCGTCGTGCAGGACGAAGCCCCGCTCGGTCTGCACCGGGCCGCCGAAATACACCGGCTGCGCGGCCAGCGCCGTATCTTCCAGGCTGAGGTCGATCTTCTCGAACAGCTCGCCCAGGTTGATGTCCACCGGCTTGTTCACCACCAGGCCCAGCGCGCCCTGGTCGTTGTGCTCGCACAGATAGACCACGGCCCCGGCAAAGCGGTCGTCCGCCATGCCCGGCATCGCGATGAGGAACTGGTTGGTGAGGTTGATGCCGTCCGCCGCCATGGCGGTCATTCTATTTCAGGCCTCTCGCCTGGCGGACGATTCGCCGCGACACTCACGACATGACAACCCGTTTCGACCGCGCGCTGGTCTGGTTCCGGCGCGACCTGCGTGCCGAGGACCATGCGGCGCTGTACGCCGCCTGTCGGGCGGCCCGCCAGGTGTTCTGCCTGTTCGTGTTCGACACCGACATCCTGGCCCCCCTGCCCCGCCAGGACCGGCGGGTCGAGTTCATCCGCGACAGCCTGGCCGACCTGGACGGCCAGCTGCGCGCCCTGGGCCTGTCGCACGGCGTGGAGGGGGTGGGACTGATCGTGCGCCACGGCCCGGCCCGCCAGGTGGTGCCGGCCCTGGCCCGCCAGCTGCGGGTGCAGGCCGTGTTCGCCAACCACGACGACGAGCCCGATGCGCTGGCCCGCGACGGCGCCGTGCTGGGCCAACTGGCCGATGAGGATGTCTCGTTCTACACCAGCAAGGACCATGTGGTGTTCGAGCGCGACGAGGTGATGACCGCCAGCGGCACCCCGTTCTCGGTCTTCACGCCCTACAAGAATGCCTGGCTGAAGAAGCTCGACGCGTTCTACCTGAAGCCCTACCCGGTGGCCCGCCACGCCGCGGCACTGGCGCCCTGGCCCCAGGCCGAGCTGGGGCCGCCAGCCGGGGTGCCGGAGCTGCAGAACATCGACTTCCAACGCACCGACCTGCACACGCTGCGCCTGCCCTCTGGCACCGCGGGAGCCAAGGAGATGCTGGCCGACTTCCTGGACCGCATCGACGCCTACGACCACGCGCGGGACTTCCCCGCCGTCAAGGGCCCGAGCTACCTCAGCACCCACCTGCGTTTTGGCACGGTCTCGATCCGGCGGCTGGCGCGCGAGGCCTGGCAGCGCATGGAAGGTGGTTCACGCGGCGCAGAGGTCTGGCTCTCGGAGCTGATCTGGCGCGATTTCTACCACCAGATCCTGCACCACCATCCGCATGTGGTGGGCCACGCCTTCAAGCGCGAATTCGACGCAATCCACTGGGCCCACGGCAAGGCCGCAGACGCCCATTTCACGGCCTGGTGCCAGGGCCAGACCGGCTACCCGCTGGTGGATGCAGCGATGCGCCAGCTGGCCCGCACCGGCTACATGCACAACCGGCTGCGCATGGTGACGGCCAGCTTCCTGGTGAAGGACCTGGGCATCGACTGGCGCCGCGGCGAAGCCTGGTTCGCCCTGCACCTGAACGACTTCGACCTGGCGGCCAACAACGGCGGCTGGCAATGGGCCGCCTCCACCGGCTGCGACGCCCAGCCCTGGTTTCGCATCTTCAACCCGGTGACGCAGAGCGAGAAGTTCGACCCGGAAGGCAAGTTCATCCGCCGCTACGTGCCCGAACTGACCGCACTGCCGGCCAGCGCGCTGCATGCGCCCTGGCAGGCCCGACCGCTGGAACTGGCCGAGGCGGGCGTCAGCCTGGGCAGCGACTACCCGCTGCCCTTGGTGGACCATGCCCAGGCCCGCCAGGCCACACTGGCCCGCTACGCCATGGTGCGCAGCCAGGAACGCCGTCGCCCCGACCCCGAAGACGACTGAGAACGCTCAGAAGAACTCGACGTCGCTGGACTTGTCGTCGTCGACCAGCTGGCCCTGGCGCACCAGGGCCTCGGCGCAGCGCACTTGGTCGCGCCCATGGTTCTTCGCGAAGTAGACCGCCTTGTCGGCCCGCTCCACCGCAGCCACCGGCGTGTCACCCGGCCGGACGTCGGTGAAGCCGATGCTCAGCGTCAGATGCCGCACCTGGGGAAAAGCATGGCTGCTGACCCGCTGGCGAAAGCGGTCGAAGGCCAGCTGGGCCTCGTCCTCGGCCGCGCAGCGCAGCAGGACCACAAACTCCTCGCCCCCGAAGCGGTAGAGCTGGTCGTAGTAGCGAAAGCTGGCGCACATCAGCTGCGAGACCATCAGCAGCACCTCGTCACCGATGATGTGCCCAAAGCCGTCGTTGACCTGCTTGAAATGGTCGATGTCCAGCACCGCCAGCCAGTAGCGTGCCACCGCGTTCTGGCGTCGCTCGGCCTGGCCTTCCGGCAGCAGCGCGGGCGCCGGCAGGGCAGCCACCTTGTAGAAAGCGTCGTCGAAGCTCTTGCGGTTGAGCAGCCCGGTCAGTGTGTCGCGCTCGCTGTAGTCCAGCAAGCCCAGCTGGTTGCGCACCACCGCCAGGATGGCCTGAACCCCGCGCACCTGGGCCGGGGTCAGCGCCCGGTCGCTCACCACCTCGACCACGCCCCCGTGCCGGCCCTGCCCCGGCAGCGGGAACAAGCTCAGCCGGTCGCTGGCGCGCCAGGGACGCATCTGCCCCAACCGCAGGCAGTCCCGCCAAGCCGGCTGCTCGTCCAGCGAGGGCTGGTCGCCACTGTCCGTCCACAGCGAGGCCAGCGACGGCGCCGTGCCAGCCTCGCCCCGCTGGGCGCGGGTCAGCCAGCGCTGCGCACCGTCGTCGCCCACCACACGGTGCACCGCCACGCGGTGAGCCCGGGTCAGGTCGGCCACCGCCGCGACCAGGCCAGCGTCCAACGCGTCCCGGTCGCGCAGGCCGGTCAGCGCAGCGAGTTGCTCGATCAAGGCAGGCATGGCGGAAACATCATGTCACAACGTGAGGCGGGGCCGATGACCCCGCCCTCCCGCAGTGTCATCGTCCGGCCTCAGGCGGCAGTGGTCTCCTGCGTGTAGCCCCGGACCAGCGCCAGCAGCGCGTCTTCGTCATAGGGCTTGCCCAGGTAGTGGTCCACCCCCAGGGCACGGGCATGGTCTTGGTGCTTTTCAGCGATGCGCGAGGTGATCATGATGACGGGCAAGTCGTTCAGTCGCACATCCCCACGCACATTGCGTACCAGGTCGAAGCCATCCATGCGCGGCATCTCGATGTCGCACAGCATCACGGCCGGCCGTTCCTCGGCCAGACGTTCCAGCGCATCCAGGCCATCCTTGGCCAGCGCCACCCGGTAGCCTTCCCGCTGCAGCAGACGTTGGGTCACGCGCCGCACGGTCAGCGAATCGTCGACCACCAGCACCAGCGGCGCCTGCACCTCGGGCTCGGCCACCGGCAGCGTCGGCGCCGCATCGAAGTCGCCACCGGACACCACCGCCTGCAGACGCGCCCGGACCTCCGCCCCGTACACGGCCACCAGGGCCACCGGGTTGTAGATCAGCACCGTCTCGCCATTGGCCCGCACCGACATGCCGGTCAGGCCCGGCAGCCGGGACAGCTGCGGCCCCAGGTTCTTCACCACCACTTCCTGGTTGCCCAGGATCTGGCTGACGTGGACCGCCACGCGCTGCTCGGCACTGCGGACGATCACCACCGGGATGCTGCGCCCTTCCAGGGTGCCGCGCAGCGCTTCCTGCAACAGGCTGCCCAGCCAGAAGAAGGGCAGCGCCTCGTCCCCGTTCTGCAGCGTGCCGGTCGCATAGGCCTGCTGCACCGCCTCGGC
>JAYSCA010000218.1:0-4954 GCA_041915165.1 Ideonella sp. | reverse complement strand
CAGACCACGCCAAAGGGCTGGTTCTGCACCAGGCAGCGGCTCATCAGGTCCAGGTAGCGCGCCTCGAAGATGCGCAGCGACAGCCGGCCGCCGGGAAACAGCACGGACTGGAGGGGAAACAGAGGCAGGTCGGTCAGGGTCATGGGCAGGCCCTGGAGCCGGCGCGGACCGGGCGGGGCGGACAGGCGCAACAGGGTCAGACGCGGGCGTCCAGCTCCCGGTGGCGCTTGAGGGTGGGCAGCTGGCTGGCGAAGCGCTCGGCCAGGGTCTCGACGAAATACACCGAACGGTGCTGGCCGCCGGTGCAGCCGATGGCCACCGTCAGGTAGCTGCGCTGGTCGTGCTCGAACGCGGGCAGCCAGCGGCGCAGGAAGGCTTCGATCTGGTCCAGCATCTCGCCCACCTCGGGCTGGGCGCGCAGGTAGTCGGCCACCGGGGTGTCGCGGCCGGTCAGCGGGCGCAGCTCGCGCAGGTAGAAGGGGTTGGGCAGCACGCGCACGTCGTAGACCATGTCCGCATCCAGCGGCACGCCGTGCTTGAAGGCGAAGGACTGGAACACCAGGGTCAGTTGGCTGCGCTCGGCGCCGACCAGCTCGCGCACCCATTGGCGCAGCTGGGCCGGGCGCAGGTCGCTGGTGTCCAGCACGGTGGAGCGTTCGCGCAGCGCGGCCAGCAGGCTGCGCTCCTGTTCGATGGCGTCGATCAGGCGCTGGCGGTCGTTGCTGGCGCCGGCGTTGGACAGCGGATGCGGGCGGCGCGTCTCCGAGAAACGCTTGACCAGCGCGGTGGTGGTGGCGTTCAGGAAGATGCTGCGCACCTGCACGCCTTCGCCGCTCAGCTCGTCCAGCAGGGGCAGCAGGGCCGGCAGGGAGCCGGCGCTGCGCACGTCCACCGCCACGGCCAGGCGCTGCACGCCTTGGCGGGTTTCGACATGGACCAGCTCGCGCAGCAGCTCGGGCGGCAGGTTGTCCACGCAGAAGAAGCCGGCGTCCTCCAGCGCATGCAGCGCCACCGACTTGCCGGAGCCGGAAATGCCGGTGACCAGCACCACCTCGTGGTGGAGGACGGGCATGGCGGAGGGGGAGGCGGGGGTCATCGGGCGGCTTTCGCGGCCGGGGGCTGGGGCCGGGCGGCCTGGTGGATCAGTTCCTGCGCGTGGGCCAGGCTGGTGCCGCTGGCGCCGCCCAGCATGCGGGCGACCTCGGCCACGCGGGCCTCGCCCTCGACTGGCGTGACCTGGCTGTGGGTGTGGCCCTGGCGGGTGGCCTTGGCGACCACGAAATGGTGGTCGGCGCAGGCGGCGACCTGGGGCAGGTGGGTGACGGCCAGCACCTGCACGCTGCGGCCCAGCTGTTTCATCAGACCGCCCACCGCGTCGGCCACGGTGCCGCCCACGCCGGAGTCGATCTCGTCGAAGATCAGCGTGCCGGGATGCACGGCCTTGGCCGGGCCACGGCCGCGCTGCTGGGCGGTGGTGACGGCGATGGCCAGCGCCAGGCGCGAGAGCTCGCCGCCCGAGGCCACCTTGGCCAGCGGGCGGGGCGCACTGCCGGCGTGGCCGGCCACCAGGAATTCCACCCCTTCCAGGCCGAAGGCCTGCGGGCCGTCCTGCGGCAGCAGCGACACCTCGAAGCGGCCGCCGGCCATGCCCAGCTGCTGCATCGCGGCGGTGACCCGCTGGGCCAGCGGCGCGGCCGCGCGGTGGCGGGCCGCGCTGGCGGCGTCGGCCAGGCGGCGCCAGTGCTGTTCGGCCTGGGTCAGGGCCTGGCTCAGCCCCTCCACGTCGCTGGCGGCTTCCAGGGCCTGCAGCGCAGCTTGCCACTCGCCGCGCAACGCGGGCAGCTCCTCGGGCGGGCGGCGGAAGCGCCGGGCCAGTCCCATCCAGGCCGACAGGCGTTCGTCCAGCTCGGCCAGCCGGGCCGGGTCCAGCTCGGCGCGGGCCAGGTAAGTGTTCAGGCTGCGGGCAGCGTCCTCCAGCTGGGCCTGGGCGCCGTGCAGGGCCTCCAGCACCGGCTGCAGGCGGGGGTCGTGGTCGGCCACCGCATCCAGCGTGGCCAGGGCGCGCGCCAGCTGGCGCCCCGCGCTGGCCTCGTCCTCGTCCAGGGCCTGGGCGGCTTGCGCGGCCGCGTCCATCAGGGCCTGGCCGTGCGAGAGGCGCTGGTGTTCGGCGTTGAGCTCGGGCCATTCGTCCGCGCCAGGGGCCAGGCGGTCGATCTCGCCGATCTGCCACTGCAGGCGCTCGCGTTCGCTGGCCAGCTCGCCCTCGCGGGCGCGGGCCGCGGCCAGGGCCTCGGCGGCGGCCTTCCAGTCGGCATGGGCCTGGGCCAGCGGGCGCGGGTCCACGCCGGCCTGCTCGTCCAGCAGCGCGCGCACCGAGGCCGGCCGGGTCAGGCCCTGCCAGGCATGCTGGCCGTGGATGTCGACCAGGTGGTCGGCCACCTCGCGCAGCTGGGCGGCGGTGGCGGCGCTGCCGTTGATGAAACCGCGGCTCTTGCCCTGGTGGTCGACGATGCGGCGCAGCAGCAGCGTGTCCTCCACCGCAAAGCCGGCCTCGTCCAGCCAGCCGGCCAGCGAGACGGGCGAGTCGAACTCGGCCGTCACCTCGGTGCGGGCCGCGCCCTCGCGCACCAGGTGGCTTTCGGCGCGGGCGCCCAGCACCAGCTGCAGCGCGTCGATCAGGATGGACTTGCCGGCGCCGGTCTCGCCGGTCAGCACGGAGAAGCCTTCGTGGAACGCCAGCTCCAGGGCGCTGACGATGACGAAGTCCTTCAGGGTCAGGTGCTTGAGCATGTGGCCCTCGATCTTCCCTTCAGACCACCCCTTCGTACCAGCGCAGCTTGCGCCGGAGGGTGGCGTAATAACTCCAGCCCTGCGGGTGCAGGAAGCGCATGGACACCGTGGAACGGCGCACCCGCACCTGGTCGCCCGGCAGCAGGCTGGTCAGGCTGTGCATGTCGAAGCTGGCGCTGGTGTCTCGCGCGGTGACGATGGTGATCGACACCTCGGCCGAGTCCGGCAGCACGATGGGCCGGTTGGACAGCGCATGCGGCGCGATCGGCAGCAGCACCCAGCCGGCGATGGAGGGATGCATGATGGGGCCGCCGGCCGCCAGGGCATAGGCGGTGGAGCCGGTGGGCGACGCGATGATCAGACCATCGGCCCGCATGTTGGCGACGAACTCGCCGCCCACGTCGACCTTGAGCTCGACCATGCTGGTGGTGGCGCCGCGGCCCACCACCACGTCGTTCACCGCCAGGCCATGGAAGATGCTGCGGCCATCGCGCCAGACATCGCCCTCAATCATCGCCCGGCGCTCTTCCTCGTAGTCGCCTTGCACGATGGGGCCCAGCGCCTCGGCCCAATCGGTCGAGCGCACATCGGTGATGAAGCCCAGCCGGCCCTGGTTGATGCCCACCAGCGGCACGCTGCGGGGCGCCAGCTCGCGGGCGATGCCCAGCATCGTGCCATCGCCGCCCACCACGATCGCGATGTCGCACTGGGCGCCGATCTCGGTGGGGTCCAGCGCGCCGTAATCGCGCCAATCGAGGTTGTTGGCCGTGTCACGGTCCACCGACACCTCCAGGCCCTGGCGCACCAGGAAAGCGGCAATGCTTTCCAACATCGGGCGGATGCCCTGGGCCTGGTATTTGCCAATGAGGGCAACGTGACGGAACGGGGACGGCATGGTGGCAAGAATTACACCACAGCGCTCCGCCGCATCCCTGTGACAAGCCGTCCGACTCTTTACAATCAAACGATGCTGGATGACCGTGCCCGATCGCTGTTGAAGACCCTGGTCGAGCGCTACATCGCCGATGGCCAGCCGGTGGGTTCCCGCACGCTGTCGCGGGCGTCCGGGTTGGAGCTCTCGCCCGCCACCATCCGCAACGTGATGGCCGACCTGGAAGACATGGGGCTGATCGTCAGCCCGCACACCTCGGCCGGCCGCATCCCGACGCCCAAGGGCTACCGGCTGTTCGTGGACACCATGCTGACGGCCCAGCCGCAGGCCCTGGGCGGCGTGGCGCTGGAGGAGTTGTCGGCGGTGCGCGACCAGCTGCAGCCCGACCAGCCGCAGCGCGTGATCGCGCAGGCGGCGCAGATGCTGTCCAGCCTGTCGAGCTTTGTCGGCGTGGTGACGGCACCGCGCAAGACCAGCGTTTTCCGTCACCTGGAGTTCCTGCGCCTGGGCGCGCAGCGGGTGCTGGTCATCATGGTCGCGCCCGATGGCGATGTGCAGAACCGGGTGATCTTCACCGCCCGTGACTACAGCGAGCGCGAGCTGATCGAGGCGACCAACGTGCTCAACGCCCACTACGCCAACCTGACGCTGGAAGAGGTGCGCGAGCGCCTGAAGGCCGAGGTGGACCAGTTGCGCGGCGAGATCGCGGTGCTGATGCAGGCCGCGGTGCAGGTGGGCACCGAGGCCCTGGCCGAGACGCAGGAGCAGGTGGTGGTCAGCGGCGAGCGCAACCTGCTGGGCGTGCAGGACTTTGGCCACGACATGAGCTCGCTGCGCAAGCTGTTCGACCTGTTCGAGCAGAAGACCGAGCTGATGCGGCTGCTGGACACCTCCAGCCGGGCCGAAGGGGTGCGCATCTTCATCGGCGGCGAGAGCCGGGTCGTGCCCTACGAGGAACTGTCGGTCGTCTCCGCCCCCTACGAGGTGGATGGCCGGGTGGTGGGCACGCTGGGCGTCATCGGCCCGACCCGCATGGCCTACGACCGCATGATTCAGATCGTGGACATCACCTCCCGTTTGGTGGGCAGCGCGCTGTCGCAGCGCTGAGACCGCCGCCTACAATCGCCGGCTTCGGGCCGCTAGCTCAGTCGGTTAGAGCAGAGGACTCATAATCCTTTGGTCCGGGGTTCGAGCCCCCGGCGGCCTACCATTTTCGACCCGTTGCCCTGGGCTGTCTTCACCGGCAGGCACGGCGCCCGCTGTGTTGTGAAG
>JAYSCA010000217.1:0-4971 GCA_041915165.1 Ideonella sp. | reverse complement strand
ATGCAGGTGGAGGTGTCGTTGTATCGGGATGCCCAGTCCGTGATCGCCTTGGCAGTCGAGCAGAGCCACCGCGCCGAGCTGTCCTGAGGTGGAGTAAGCCGTCATGCCTGTCGCACAAGTCCATGGTGTGCGTCTGAACTATGTTCAGATGGAGCCGCAGAACGCCGAGGGTGAGGTCGAAGACCTCGTGATGGTGCACGGTCTCGCCACCAACCTGGCGTTCTGGTATTTCCACTATGCGCCAGTGTTCTCGCAGCGCTTTCGCGTCACCCTGTACGACCTGCGGGGGCACGGCCGCTCCGAGATGACGCCTGGCGGCTACACGCCGCCCCAGCAGGCCCAGGATCTGTTGGCCCTGCTGGACCATCTGGGCATTGAGAAGGCCCATTTCCTGTCGCACAGCTACGGCGGCGTGATCACCCTCAATGCAGCCTGCCAGGCGCCGGAGCGCTTCCGCAGCCTGGTGCTGGCCGACACCCACATCGCGGCGGCCCGGCACCAGCGCCAATGGGAGGCGGGGCAGTTCGGCGAGGAGATGCAGACCATCCTCCACGCCCACAACATCCACCTGGACACGCGGGATCCGTACTTCGGTTACAAGCTGCTGACCGAGGTGGCGCACTTGCAACTGCGCAGCGAGGAGGTTCCCCCGGCCCTGGCCGAGCTGGTGAGCCCCTTCATCGGCAAGTACGGCAACCGCACCGCCAGCCAGTGGATCCGCCTGATGGACCAGACCGGCGCGGGTCAGGAGCTGATGGGGGCCGACGATGGCCTGCGCCTGGATGCCTTGCGCAAGCTGAACTTCCCGATCATGGCGATGTATGGCGACCATTCGCAGGCCCGGCTGACCGGCCGCGAATTGCTCCAGGTTTGGGGCCACGCCGTGTTTCGACGCGTGCCCGATGGGGGGCACTTCTTCCCCTCGTCGCGGCCCAAGGAGCTGATCCATGGCTGCGAGCGCTTCTGGGGCGGGGAGTTCCAGGCCCGGCACCGTCACCGGGCCGGTGAGGCGCAGAAGAACTACTTCCGCTGCGACCGGATCATCCAGTCCGGCGATGCGTGGTACTTCATGACACGTGAACAGGCCCGGGTGGGCCCGGCTGCCAGTCGGGAGGAGGCCGAGCAACTGCTGGCGTCCTTCATGGCGGCCATGGCAACGGAAGAACAGAGTGCGGCGGCCGTCTAACAAGCTGGGAACGTATCCGGGATTCAGCCAGCGTGATTTCCGATTGATCGCGCACGGGGGCTTTGGCGACGGGCTGAACGCCTATGCGCACTCGATGGCCTACTACAAGGACCATCTCTACGTCGCGACCACCCGGGGCAACTTCCCCTTCATGAAGGCCCGGTTGCCGATCGGCATGGACGTGTGGCCGGTGGAGTGTCCGGAAAGCCCCTTCGATCTCGACATGCATGCCGAGATCTGGCGCTACACGCCGGCCGAGAACAGCTGGGAGAAGGTGTTCAAGGCGCCGACGATCATCGGCAGCCACGGCAAGCCCATTCCCCGCGAGCTGGGCTTCCGCGGCATGGTGGTCTACCAGCCCACGCCCACGGCGGAGCCGGAGCTGTTCGTCAGCACCTGGTCGCCCGCCCGGGGGCCAGGCCCGAACATCCTGCGTTCCACCGACGGCCGGCACTTCGAGCCGACCTGCGAGCCCGGGCTGGGTGGCCTGCCGGTCACCACCATCCGCACCATGGTCCCCTTCAAGGGGCGCATGTTCACCACGCCGGCGGGTTCGCGGGGTGGCAACCCGAACGTTTCCGCCCACTCGGTGGTCTACGAGAGCATCGACCCGGGCAGCGGCGAGTGGGAGCCGGTGTCCGACTTCGGCTTTGGCGACGCCGGCAACAAGACCATCTTCGAGATGGCCGGCTTCGGCGACCATCTCTATGTCGGCACCTTCAATCTGGAGGGCTTCCAGATCTGGCGCAGCACGGTCGACGGTCCCAAGCCTTATCGCTGGGAGAAAGTGGTCGAGAAGGGCGCCTATCGGGGGCCGCTCAACCAGTGCGTGCTGAGCCTGTACCCGTTCAAGGGCCACCTCTACGTGGGCGGTGGCATCCAGGGCGGCGGGGTCGACACGCAGAACCGCATCGGTCCGGCGCCGCCGGAGATGATCCGCATCGCACCCGATGGCCACTGGGACCTGCTGGTGGGCGAGAGCCGCGACACGCCGATCGGCCGCAAGGAGGCCCTCTCGGGCTGGCTGCCGGGCTTCGACAACTTCTTCAACGGCTATTTCTGGCGCATGTGCGCGCACGAAGGTTGGCTCTACATGGGCACCTTCGAGTGGAGTTCGGTGTTGGGCTATGCCAACCGCCGCCGCTGGCCGCCGGCCTTCACCAACATCGTCAACAAGCTGACGCCCGAGTTCCTGATGGAACATTCCTGCGGTTTCGACCTCTACCGCAGCTATGACGGCGTCAACTGGGTCCCGGTGACCACCAACGGCATGGGCAACCCGTACAACATGGGGCTGCGCACGCTGGTGTCCACGCCGCACGGCATGTTCATCGGCACGGCCAACCCCTTCGGGCCCAAGATCATGCCGCTGGGGGGCGACCGGTATGTGCCGAATCCTCGCGGAGGCTGCGAGGTCTTCCTGGCTTCCTCCGGGAACTGAAACCTCCATGATCGTGTCAACCGCGAAGCCACACCCCCGCGTTGGACGGGGCATGTGCAACACCCTCCTGGGCAGGAAAACACCATGCAAGACCGTAGCAAACGATGGGTTCTGGCCGCGTTGGGGGGCCTGCTGGTGACCCCGGTCTTCGGTGGCCCGCTGCGCGATGCGATCATGGATCGCATGCTGTCCCGTCGCCTGGAAGCCCTGCAGGACAGCGGCGAGTTCGGGGAGGGCAAGTCCGAGCCCTTGACCCTGCCGTCCTTTGTCAAGGGGCAGCTGGACATCAATTACGGATCGGATCCCGCCCAGCGTCTGGACGTGTATCTGCCCGCCAACCGCAGTGGCAATGCGCCGCTGCCGGTGATCTTCATGGTGCATGGCGGCGCCTGGATGATCGGGGACAAGTCCACCAGCAATGTGGTGATGAACAAGATCACCCACTGGATTCCCAAGGGGTATGTGGTCGTCTGCCCCAACTACCGGCTGCTGCCCAAGGCGGATGTGCTGGCCCAGGCGGACGACGTCGTCAACGCCCTGGTCTACGCCCAGAAGCACGCCGCCGACTGGGGCGGGGACCCCAGCCGCTTCGTGCTGATGGGGCACTCGGCCGGCGCCCACCTGGTGTCGCTGATCGCGTCCGACCCCGGCATGGCCCTGGGCCGGGGTGCGCGGCCCTGGCTGGGCACGGTGTCCCTGGACAGCGCGTCCATGGATGTGCCGCGCACCATGGAAGACAAGCACTACAGCTTCTATGACAAGGTGTTCGGCAGCGACCGCAATTTCTGGCGCCAGACCTCCCCGATCGACCGGCTGCGCAAGGCGCCGGCACCGTTCATGCTGGTGTGTTCCACCAAGCGCTCCGATTCCTGTCCACAGGCCCGCAGTTTTGCGGACCGGGTGATGTCCCTGGGCGGCAAGGCCACGGTGTTGCCGTTGGACATGACCCATGCCGACATCAACAAGCGCCTGGGTGAGGCCGGGAGCTACACCGAGGCGGTGGACAACTTCCTGCATGGCATCGGCCTGAACTGAGCCGGCGTCGCGGCGGCGGTGTCGTCCGCCCGGCCATGGCTGCCCAGCGCCCAGCCCTCGGTGGCGGCCGCTTCGGCATGGCCGCACAGGCGCCGCCCGCTCAAACCCAGGGTCACGGCCGAGTCGATCAGCCGATCGATGTCCGCTGGGCTCAGGGCCTGGGCGAAGCGCTGCCAGCGGCGCAGCACACGCTCGTCCGACCAGGCGTCTTCCAGGCGCTCCCGCAGGGTCTGGGCCTCCAGCGGGCGTCCGGCTTGCCAGACCCGGGGCAACAACCCGCCGACGAAGACCCGGAAGGTGGGGCGGGCCGTTTCGGGCAGCAGGGCGGCGAAACGGTTCATGCGCTGGCTCCAGCCGTCCAACTCGACCTGCAGCGTGACCCAGGCCTGCAGGCCCTGGACCGGGTTCAGCACCCGCACCCGGTTGGGCGGCAGGGCATGCAGGGGCTGGGCGGCGGCCAGCGCCGGCGCCAGGGGCGTGGCCAGCGAGACCAGGGTGGCCAGGCGGTCCCATTCGGCTGCGTTCAGCTGCTGGCACAGACCGTCGTCCGCGGCACGGGCCTGTGCTGCGGCGGCCTGGGTCGCCGTCAGGTCCCGACCGTCCAGCGCCCGGGCCACCCGTTCCGACACCATCACCAGGTTGCCCGCCGCAAAGCCGGCGGCCTGGTTCAGCCGGACGACCCGGCCCTGTCCTGCCGCGAGGGTCTCGCGGGTGACCGGGCACCGGGCCGTGATGAGCTGCGCCAGGAAGCGGGGCGTGACCAGCAACTCTTCGAAGGCCAGGTTGCGTTCCCAGGCCTCCAGGCGCAGGCCCAGCCAGAGGTGCACCCCGGCGTGGGCGGCCAGCGTGCGGCGCGCGAAGGCGCGGCGTCCCGCCTGCCAACCCTGGCGCACCGGATGCCCGGGCAGCAGGTGCCGTGGCGGCGGCACCAGGCCGTGGCGGGCGTGGTCCCAGCCGATGCCGTAGCCGGTCTGGAAGGACGGATCGGCGATGTCCGGTGCGCCGGCCGGGCGAGGGCGGCCGATGGGCGCGGTGGCGGGCAGTTCGTCGAAGGCGAAAGAGGTCTGGGCCATGGTGAAGCTCTCCTTGGCAAGGTCTCGTCGGCGGTTCGGCCCGCCGGGCGGGTGGCGGACCCCATGTCCGTCAGCCTGGAGCTCAGTGTGTGAGGCCATGAGCTCATGGCGTGAGCCTTGAAATTCGGTTTCTCAGCCTTTTCAGCGTCGGGAGATCCCCTGTTTGGGGTAAGCTGATGGCTCATCCCATGAGCTGTGAACATGAACCGGACCGAACGCTTCTACCGCATCGAACT
>JAYSCA010000216.1:0-4986 GCA_041915165.1 Ideonella sp. | reverse complement strand
AGCTGGGCATGACCGGCACCAAGTTCGGCTGCGGCATGGCCCTGTGCGGCGCCTGCACCGTGCACATCGACGGCCGGCCCACCCGCTCCTGCGTGACGCCCATTGCCGCGGTGGGCGACCAGGCGGTGAGCACCATCGACGCCATGGCCGACGACCGCGTGGGCCGCGCGGTGCAGCAGGCCTGGGTGGAGCTGGGCGTGGCCCAGTGCGGCTACTGCCAGGCCGGGCAGATCATGTCGGCGGTGGCCCTGCTCAAGCAGCAGCCCAAGCCCTCGGAGCGCCAGATCGACGAGGCGATGAACCGCAACATCTGCCGCTGCGGCACCTATCCCCGCATCCGCGCGGCCATCCAGCTGGCGGCCAGCCGTCTTCAAGGAGCGAAGTGATGAACACGGCCAATCTCACACTTTCGCGCCGCACGCTGCTGAAGGCCGCCGGTGGCGGCCTGGTGCTGTCGGTGGGGCTGGACGGCGTGGTGCACGCCGCCGATGCCAAGAAGTACGGCGGCGACGCCATGCCCGGCGGCACGGTGGACAACCCCTTGGTCTTCGTCAGCATTGGGGCCGATGGCCGGGTGCAGATCATGGCCCACCGGGCCGAGATGGGCACCGGCGCGCGCACCAGCCTGCCCATGGTGGTGGCCGACGAACTGGAAGCCGACTGGGCCCAGGTCCAGGTGGTGCAGACCGATGCGAACGAGGCCCGCTACGGCAACCAGAACACCGACGGCTCGCGCAGCATCCGCCACTTCTACCAGCCCATGCGCCGCGTGGGCGCCGCCGCCCGGCAGATGCTGGAGGCCGCCGCCGCCGCCCAGTGGGGCGTGCCGGTGGGCGAGGTGAAGGCCGCGCGCCACGAGGTGCTGCACAGCGCCAGCGGCCGCCGCCTGGGCTATGGCGCGCTGGCCGAGGCGGCCGCCCGCCAGCCGGTGCCGGCCGGCAGCGCCTTGCGCCTGAAGACCCCGGCCGAGTTCCGTTACATCGGCAAGGGGCAGGTGCGGCCGGTGGACCTGGCGGACATCGGCCAGGGCCGCGCCGTCTATGGCCAGGACATCCACCTGCCCAGCATGGTGTATGCCGTGGTGGCCCGCCCGCCGGTGGTGGGCGGCAAGGTCAAGACGGTGGACAGCGCTGCCGCCCTGCAGGTGGCGGGGGTGCAGAAGATCGTCGACATCCCGCCGTTCAAGGGCGTGCCGGCCTTCCAGCCCCTGGGCGGCGTGGCCGTGGTGGCCCGCAACACCTGGGCGGCCATGCAGGGCCGCGCGGCGCTGAAGATCGACTGGGACGACGGCCCCAATGGCGCCTATGACTCCGCCCGCTACCGCCAGGCCCTGGAGGCCAGCGCCCGCGCGCCGGGCAAGGCGGTGCGCAGCGACGGCGACGCGCTGGCCTCGCTGGCCCAGGCCGCGCCGGCACAGAAGCTGGTGGCCGAGTACTACCTGCCGCACCTGGCCCACGCCAGCATGGAGCCGCCGGCCGCCACGGCCCTGGTCACCGAAGGGCGCTGCGAGGTCTGGACCTCCTGCCAGGCCCCGCAGGCCGCAGTGGCCGGTGTGGCCGGCGCGCTGGGCCTCAAGCCCGAGCAGGTGACGGTGCACCAGGCGCTGCTGGGCGGCGGCTTCGGCCGGAAGTCCAAGCCCGATTACGTGGTGGAGGCCGCACTGATCGCCAAGACCATGCCCGGCACGCCGGTGAAGGTGGTGTGGACGCGCGACGACGACATCCGCCACGACTACCTGCACACCGTGTCGGTGGAACGGCTGGAGGCGGTGCTGCGCCCCGACGGCCGGCCCGAGACCTGGCTGCATCGCACGGTGGCGCCGTCCATCGCCTCGTTGTTCGCCCCGGGCGTCAAGACCGAGGCCGAGTTCGAGGTCGGCATGACGGCCATCAACGTGCCCTACGCCATCCCGAATGTGCGCATCGAGGTGGGCGAGGCCGAGGCCATGGCCCGCATCGGCTGGTTCCGCTCGGTGTCCAACATCCCGCACGCCTTCGCGGTGCAGTGCTTTCTGAGCGAACTGGCCCACCGCGCCGGCCGCGACCCCAAGGACTACACGCTGGAACTGATCGGCCCGCCGCGCCGGATCGCCCCGGCCGCGCTGGGCGACCACTGGAACTACGGCGAATCGCCCGAGCTGTACCCGGTGGACACCGGGCGGCTGCGTGGCGTGATCGAGGCGGTGACGCAGGGCGCCCGCTGGGGCCGCAAGCTGCCCAAGGGCCACGGCCTGGGCCTGGCCTTCGCGTACAGCTTCATGAGCTACACCGCCACGGTGGTGGAGGTGGCGTTGGACGCCAAGGGCGCGCTGCAGATCGTGGCGGTGGACATGGGCATCGACTGCGGCCCGCAGATCAACCCCGAACGCATCCGTGCGCAGATGGAGGGTGCGGCGGTGATGGGCATCGGCCTGGCGCTGACCGGCGAGATCAGCTTCGAGGGCGGGCATGTGAAGCAGAGCAACTTCCACGACTACGAGGTGCTGCGCCATGCCCAGTCGCCGCGCACCATCCGCACCCACCTGGTCAACAACGACCCGGCCCTGCCGCCCGGCGGCGTGGGCGAGCCGCCGCTGCCGCCGGTGGCACCGGCGCTGTGCAATGCGATCTTTGCGGCGACGGGAAAGCGTATCCGCCAGCTGCCGGTGCGCGATCAGCTGATCCAGGCGTGAGGGGGCTCAGTCTGGGCTGACCGGCTGCAAGGCCTGCCAGACGTGGCGCAGGGCGGGGTTGTGGTTGGCCACGTTCCGGTAGGCGGCGTAGGACAGGCGCAGCGACCAGCGCTCGTCCCCCAAGGGCAGCAGCTCGCCGCGGGCCACGGCGGGCTCGGCGATGCAGCCGGGCAGCCAGGCGATGCCAAGCCCTTCGATCGCCATCTGGCACAGCACCTCGGCCATGTCGCTGCGGAATACCGCCTGCTCGGGCAGCGGCACCCCGCGCGCTTCGAAGACCCGGCGCACCAGCTGCCCCATGTAGGTGCCATCGGTGTAGAGCAGGTGGCTGGCGGTGGGCCCCTTCGAGGCGGCCGCGTGCGGCGCGGGCAGCGTCGCCTTCAGGGCCGGCGCCGCGTAGGGCCGCAGCGTGTCGTGCAGCAGCAGCTTGCGCTCGAAGCGATCGGCCTCGAGCTGGATGGGCAGCAGGGGGCTGTAGTAGCACAGCAGCAGGTCGGCCGAGTCGGAGACCAGGGCCGTCACCGCGTCATGCAGATTGCTGGGCCGGGTGTCGCAATTCGGCGCGGCGCGGTCGGTGAACCAGCTGCGCCACCAGCGCGGCAGCAGGTGGGTCGCCACGGTCAGCGGCAGCGCGATGCGCAGCAGGTCACTGGACGGATGGGGGCCCTGGGTTGCTTCGTCGCGCGATTCGTCGGCCAGCCGCAGCATCTCGGTGGCCTGGGCCACGAAGCGTTCGCCCTGCGCGGTCAGGCAGCTGGGGTACACGGCGCGGTCGATCAGCCGGGCGCCCAGCCAGGCCTCCAGCTGCTGGATGCGACGGCTCAGCGCGGCCTGGGAGGTGTGGCGCAGCTCCGCCGCCCGCGTGAAGTTGCGCGTCTCGGCGACGGCCAGGAAGTCATGTAGCCAGCGAAGTTCCATCGCGCGCGCCTCTGCGGATCCAGGCGGTCACTGTAGCGTCCCGCGGGCCTCTTGCAAAAAATGCATGGCCGTCTTCCCGCCGGCCGGCCAGAGGGGCGCTGTCATGCAGACTTTGCAACCCCTTACGGGCCTTCGCTTCCTACAGTCGATCGCAGAGCATCTTCGCTCGTTCTGGAGGACTGCATGAAACTGCATTGGCTGGGGGGTGTCGCGTGGCTCTGTGTGGCACTGGGCGCGCACGCCCAAAACCTGGATGGCACGCTGGCCAAGATCAAGGCTTCGGGCAAGATTGTCATCGGCACCCGTGACGCCTCGGCGCCGCTGGCGTACAGCACCGGTGCGGGCCACTATGTCGGCTACCACGTCGATGTCTGCAAGCGCGTGGTCGACGCCATCAAGACCGAGCTGAAGATGCCGGGCCTGGTGACCGAGTACACGCTGGTTACCTCGCAGAACCGCCTGCCCCTGCTGATGAACGGCACCATCGACCTGGAGTGCGGCTCGACCAACAACAATGCCACCCGCCAGCAGCAGGTGGCGTTTGCGCCCACGACCTATGTGGTCAACGTGCGCATGCTGGTGCCGGCCAGTTCGACCCTCACGTCGATCAGCCAGCTGGGCGGCAAGAACGTGGTGACGACACTGGGCACGACCTCCGTGCAGCACCTGCGCAAGAACGAGCGCTCGGCCAACCTGAAATACAACGTGGTCTACGGCAAGGACCACAGCGACAGTTTCCTGGTCCTGGAGTCGGGCCGGGCCGATGCGATGGTGATGGACGACAACGTCCTGGCCGGCCTGAAGGCGGGCGCCAAGGACCCGGCGGCCTTCAAGATCGTCGGCGAGTCGCTGAGCGAGGAGCCCTGCGCGATCGTCTACCGCAAGGACGATCCGGGGTTCAAGAAAGTGGTGGACGGCACGGTGAAGTCGCTGATGCGCAGCGGTGAACTGGCCAAGCTCTACACCAAGTGGTTCGTGGACCCCATCCCCCCGCGCAACGTCTCGGTCGGTATGCCGATGAGCGCGGCGTTGAAGAACGCGATCGCGAATCCGAACGACCGGCCGGCCGAGGATTACGCCCTTGCCAAGTAACGAGGCCCGTCTTTGATGAATGATGCAACCCGGGTGAACGGGCCGCGCCACGCGGTGGTGATCGGCGCGGGCGCGGTCGGCTGCGCCACGGCCATCGAGGCCGTGCGCGCCGGTCTGCGGGTGACCCTGATCGAGCCGGAGACGCCCGGCAGCCCGCACGCGACGAGCTATGGCAACTCCGGTTGGCTGTCGACCCATTCGGTCATCCCGCCGGCCACGCCGGGCGCCTGGCGCAAGGTGCCCGGCTGGCTGCTGGACCCGATGGGCCCGCTGTCGGTGCGCTGGCGCCATCTGCCCCGGGCCTT
>JAYSCA010000215.1:0-4989 GCA_041915165.1 Ideonella sp. | reverse complement strand
CGCGGTGGATGCCCCCGCGGGCCAGCACCGCATACACGGTCTTGCCCGTCAGCAGGCCTTCGGCGCCGTGCGCGGTGTAGCGGAAGGTGACGCGGGCGCGGGCGATGGCGTCGAACCAGTTCTTCAGTTGGCTGGAGATGCCGAAGTTGTACATCGGCACGCCCAGCACCAGGGTGTCGGCCGCCTGGATCTCCTCGATCGCTAGATCGTCCAGCGTGACGCGGGCGGCCTGGGCGGGGCTGCGCTGCTCGGCCGGCGTGAACAGGGCGCCCAGGGCGGCCTCATCCAGCATCGGGTGCGGCTGCACCGCCAGATCGCGCACCGTGGCACGGCTGCCCGGGTTGGCCGCCAGCAGCGCGGCGCTCAGCTCATTGGCCAGCAGGGTGGAGATGGCGCCTTGTTCGACACGGCGGGCGCTGCCGTTGATTTGCAGGAGCTTCATGGTGCGGTTCCGAAGGGGGAGTGAATCTCGATGGCTCCACTGTATTCAGGGGCTCATAGGCGATAAACCGGGTTTCATGGGTTTGTTTGTTCTGTCGGTGGAACAATGAGCCGATGAACAGCGCGCATCCCCCGTCCTGGCTGGACCCGACCGACCTGTTGCTCTTTGCCCAGGTGGCCGAGGCGGGCAGTTTCACGCTGGCCGCCAGCCAGCTGGGCTGGCCCAAGTCCACGCTGTCGCGCCGCATCTCGGCCCTGGAGGAGCGGCTGGGCGAGCGCCTGATGCGCCGCACCACCCGGCGCCTGACGCTGACCGAGTTCGGGGCCGCGGTGCTGGAACATGCCCGCGAGGTGGTGGCGCAGACGGATGCCACGCTGGCGCTGGCCGAGCACCGCCAGGCCCAGCCCAGCGGCCTGCTGCGGGTGTCGATGCCGGCCGACCTGGCGGTGGGGGTGCTGGCGCCGGCGCTGGCCGCCTTCGCCCAGGCCCATCCCCGGGTGACGCTGGAGCTGGACCTGTCGCCGCGGCGGGTCGACCTGGTGGCCGAGAACTACGACCTGGCCCTGCGCGGCGGGGCCTTGCCCGATGACGCGACGCTCAGTGCCCGCCGCGTCGCGACCTTCGAGGGCGGCCTGTACGCCGCGCCCGACTGGGTCGCCGACCATGCGCGGGATTGGCAACACCCGGCGCAGCTGCGGGAGCCGGCGGCCGATGGCCGCACCCCCCATGGACTGGCGCTGGCCGCGCCGGGCCGGCCGGCCCGCCCGTGGGCCCTGTCGCGCCACGGGGCCGATGGCGGGCAGGAGGTCTGGACCGGGCTGCCGCTGCGCACCACCCAGGCCAATCTGCCGGCCTTGCTGCTGGAGATGGCCGCCGCCGGCCTGGGCGTGACCGCGGCGGCGGACCGGCTGGCCCAGCCCGGGGTGGCGGCCGGTCGGCTGGTGCGGCTGCTGCCCGAGTGGCGGCTGCCGCCGGAGCCGTTCTGGGCGGTGTTCCCGGGCCGCCGCCTGATGCCGGCCAAGACCCGGGCCTTCGTGGAGATGCTGAGCGAGGCGCTGGCGTAGCATTTCGCGCATGTCCGCCGATCTGCCCGTGCCGCCCCTGGGCGTGGCCCATCGCCGCCGGCTGCGCGCGCTGTGGCGCTCGGCCGGCTGGCCCAGCCACGACCTGCTGGAGGCCGACCTGCTGGTGGCAGGGCTGGTCCAGCGTGAGACCGACCCGGCCGGCCGCGAGACCCTGCGTCTGACCGACGCCGGTCTGCGGCAGCTGACGACCGACGCGCAAGGCCACCGGGCGGCCCGCCAGGCGCATGAAGACCTGGTCGAACGGGTGGCGCTGGAGATGCACCGGGCCGGGCGCCTGGTCTGGCGTGGCCTGGGCCTGCGGGCCCCTCTGGCAGACGACGCCGCCGCGCCCGCCGCGCTTTCCCCGGCACCGGCCGCGGAGGGCCTGTTCCCGGTCGAGGCGCTGCCGCCTGTCGCTGACCCAGTGCCCCAGCGCTGGGCGATGGCCCGGCCCGATGTCTATTCGATCCGCCACACCACGCGGGTGGACTGGGTGGCGCCGGTGGCGCACGAGATCAAGGTCTCGCGGGCGGACCTGTTGTCGGACCTGAAGAAGCCGGCCAAGGCGGCGGCCTATGCGGCGCTGGCCAGCCAGTGCTGGTACGTGCTGGCCGCTGGCATCGGCGAGGCCGAGGAGATCCCGCCGGCCTATGGGGTGATGCGTGCCCAGCCACGGCAAGACGGCCAGGGCGGCTTCGGGGCGCTGGAGGTGCTGCGGCCGGCGCCGCCACGTCCTTTCGTGCTGCCGCTGGCGCTGTGGATGACCCTGGCGCGGGCCGATGCCGAGCGCTTCGAGGACGAGGCTCAGGCGCCCTTGACGGGACCTTGAGCCGGCGCCTGCCAGCGCCAGGTGGCCGTGGGCTGGCCGTCGGCATCGGGCCGGGTGTGCTGCCAGCGCAGGCCCGCATGGGCCAGCACCCGGGCCGAGGCCAGGTTGTCGGGCAGCACGGTGGCCCAGATCTCATGCAGCCCGGCGTGGCGGGCACCCCAATCCAGCATGGCCGGCACCAGCTCCTGGGCGTAGCCCCGGCCCCAGCAGGCCGGCCGCAGCGCATAGATGATCTCCACCGGCCGGCGCGGCTCGCCGGGCGGATGGATCAGGCCGCAGCCGCCGACGAAGTCGCCGCGCGTGCGCTCGAACACCGCGCAGTAGCCATAGCCCTGCTGGGCATAGTTGTGCATCGACACCCGCACCCAGGCCAGGCACATCTCGGCCGTCAGCGGGGTGCCGTCGCCCAGCCAGCGCGCCACCGCCGGGTCGCCGTGCAGCTCGGCCAGCAGGGGCTCGTCGCCGGGGGCCAGTTCACGCACCCGCAGGCGCTCGGTCTGGAAGAGGGTCTTCGTCACTGTGGGGGGGGAGGGGGCAGGTCGCTTGCATGATCGCGCAAAATCGGGCGCTTTCCCCCTCTTGGACCGCCCGACAGACCGGGCCGGCCGGGCGAGCCGGGCCACAAGCCCGGGCGGCGCCCGCTGCCGTTGACATGGAGTGCGTTGTGCCGAACCGGCCTTGGAACCCCTCTCGCCTTCTGCTTTCGTCGCGCCCGCGGTGGCGCGGCCTGTTCGCTGCCGGTGGGCTGCTCGCGGCGCTGGCCCTGCCGGTCGGTGCGGCGCCGGCCACCCCTGCGGGCGTGGCCTGGCTGGACGCCGCTGCCCAGGCCGACATCGACCGGGCCTTTGCCCAGGGCCAGGCCCAGCACAAGCCGGTGCTGGTGTACTGGGGCGCCAGCTGGTGCCCACCCTGCAACCAGCTCAAGGCCACGCTGTTCAACCGCCAGGACTTCATCGAGCGTTCGCGCAGCGTCGTGGCGGTGCACATCGACGGCGACGCCCCGGGGGCGCAGAAGCTGGGCGCGCACTTCAAGGTGCGTGGCTACCCGACGCTGATCCTGTTCAGCCCGCAGGGCCAGGAGATCACCCGCCTGCCGGGCGAGGCCGAGGCCGCGCAGGTGATGAACCTGCTGCAGATGGGCCTGGCCGGTGGCCGCCCCATTCAGACCGTGTTGGCCGAAGCCCGTGCCGGCAAGGCCCTCAGCGCCAACGACTGGCGCATGCTCGCCTTCTATTCCTGGGACACCGACGAGGCCCAGCTGGTGCCGGCCCCCCGCCGGGGCGCGCTGCTGGGCCAGCTGGCGGCGGCCTGTCCGCCCGCCGCCGCCGATGCCGCCACCCGGCTGCTGCTGAAGGCCTTGGCCGAGACGACCCCGGGCCAGCCGGTGCCTGGCGGCGCAGCCACCGCGCCACGGGTGCGCCAGCTGCTGGCCGACCCGGCCGCCAGCCGGGCGCAGATGGACGTGCTGGTGAACGCGGCGCCCGACATCGTGCGCGCGCTGGCGCCGCAGGCCGGCGCGGCGCGGGCGGCGCTGGTGCAGGCCACCGACACGGCGCTGACCCGGCTGCAGGCCGATGCCACGCTGTCGCGCAGCGACCGGCTCTCGGCCCTGATGGCCCGGGTGGACCTGGCCCGGCTGGACCAGCCCCAGGACACCGTGCACCCCCAGTTGCCCCAGGCGCTGACGCAGGAGGTCCGGGCACTGGCCGCCCGCATGGACCGCGAAATCACCGACGGCTATGAGCGCCAGGCGGTGATCACCGGCGCGGCCCACGCGCTGGGCCAGGCTGGGCTGTGGCAGGACAGCAATGCGCTGCTCCAGGCCAACCTGGCGAAGAGCCATGCTCCGTACTACCTGATGAGCCAGTTGGGCGGCAACGCCCAGCGCCTGGGCGACCGCGCCGGCGCCTTGCGCTGGTATGGCCAGGCCTGGACCCACAGCCAGGGGCCGGCCACCCGCCTGCAGTGGGGCGCCAACTATGTGGGCGCGCTGGTGGAGCTGGCCCCGCAGGACGAGGCCACGATCGAGAAGGTGGCCGGCCAGGTGTTCGCCGAGGCCGGCGCGCAGAACGGCGCCTTCTATGAGCGCAGCGCCCGCGCCTTGCAGAAGGTGGGCGGGCAGCTGGTGACGTGGAACGCGCAGGGCCACCACGCGGCGGCCCTGGGCCGTCTGCGGGCCCAGCTGGCGCCGGTGTGTGCCCGCCAGCCCGCGGCCGATGGCCAGAAGGCCACCTGCGACGGCCTGCTCAAGGGCTGAGGGTGCGGGTCGGCACGCTGAGAATCCCCCCCCTGTGGCGCGTGGGGGCCGGGTTGTGCGTAGGGGGGCTGATGGCGGTGGGGGGGCTGGCGCGCGCCGCCAGCCCGGCCGACACTGCGCCCGTGCTGTCCCTGTCGACCTGCCGGCTCAAGGGCGTGGAGGTGGACGCCCGGTGCGGCGTGCTGCGCCGCCCGCTGGACCCGACCCGGCCGCAGGGCGCGCAGATCGACCTGCAGGTGGCGGTGCTGCCGGCCGTGGCGCGCCGGCGCCAGCCCGACCCGGTGGTGTTCCTGGCCGGTGGGCCGGGACAGAGCGCCATCGAGCTGGCCGGGCCGATCGCGCAGATGATGGCGCGCACGCTGAACCGGCGCGATGTGATCCTGGTCGATCAGCGCGG
>JAYSCA010000214.1:0-4992 GCA_041915165.1 Ideonella sp. | reverse complement strand
GCTTCGCCCATCGGCTCGCAGGTGAGCGCGGCGTGCGCATGGTGGAACTGGCCACCCATGCCGCCCGCGGCGTGGCACTCGGGGTGGTGGTCACCGCGGTGGCCCAGGCCCTGCTGGGCGGGCTGGGCGTGGCCGTGGCCGGCGTGCCGGGCGCGATGGTGCTCACCACCATCATGTTTCTGCTCACCATCGCCCAGATCGGCCCGCTGCCGGTGCTGCTGGTCTGCTGCGGCTGGCTGCTGTGGTCGGGGGCCACCGGCGCGGCCATCGGGCTCTTGCTCTGGTCGGGCGTCGTGGGCACCATCGACAACCTGCTGCGGCCCTGGCTGATCCGCAAGGGCGCCGACCTGCCGCTGCTGCTGATCTTCGCCGGCGTGGTCGGCGGCCTGATGGCCTTCGGGCTGCTGGGCATCTTCATCGGCCCGGTGGTGCTGGCGGTCACTTACACCCTGACGGGGTCGTGGATCGACGAGACCGAACCCAACACCCCCTGATCCAGGAGACTCGCGATGGCCCTGCGTTCCTACCTTCCCCGCGGCATGCTGGCCGGTCTGTTCACGCTGGCCAGCCACGCCGCCCTGGCCGGCAGCGTGACGGTGCAGTTCCTGCCAGCCGAGCAGTACAGCGACGTGCACGTCGACGGCGACCCGGCCATCCAGGTGTTCAAGCCGCTGACCCAGAGCCTGGCGCAGCTGGCCCAGCGCCTGCCCGCCGATCAGACGCTGTCGGTCGACGTGACCGACATCGACCTGGCCGGCGATTGGCGCCCGGTCGGCCCCCAGGGGCAATGGATGCGGGTGCTGAGCGCAGCCACCTGGCCGCGCCTGACGCTGCGCTACCGGCTGAGCGATGCCGCGGGCCAGGTGCTGCGCAGTGGCGAGACCACGCTCAAGGACATGGATTACCAGTCGCCGCCCGACCTGTTCAGCAACAGCGACCCGCTGCGCTACGAAAAGCGCCTGCTGCGCGACTGGTTCGAACGGGACGTCGTCCATCCCCAGCCCTGAAGCCCGCCCCGGGCAGCGGCCCGATCAAAGCGGGTAGAGTCACGCACGACTTTCCGCCGTACCCCGGCCTGGTTCGCCCATGCGTCTACCCGACCTGTTCACCACCTCGCGCGGCCGTCTGGCCGCGTTCTTCCTTCTGTATGTGACCGAGGGCATCCCCCTCGGCTTCGCCGCCACCGCCATCGCCACCCAGCTGCGCCGCCAGGGTGTGGGTCCGGCCGAGATCGGCGCCTTCGTGGGGTCGTTCTACCTGCCCTGGGCCTTCAAATGGGCCTTCGGACCGGTGGTGGACGTCTTCGCCTCGGCCCGGCTGGGCCGGCGCCGCGGCTGGATCCTGGGCATGCAGGTGCTGATGGTGCTGACGCTGCTGTCCACCGTGTTGCTGAAGCTGCCGGAGCAGCTGGGCCTGCTGACCGCCATCCTGCTGGTGCACAACGTGTTCTCGGCCACCCAGGACGTGGCCATCGATGCGCTGGCCGTCAACTCGCTGCAGGAACACGAGCGCGCCACCGGCAACGGCATGATGTTCGCCGGCGCCAGCATCGGCCAGATGATTGGCGGCAGCGGCGCCTTGTTCATCGCCGCGCGCTTCGGCATCCAGAGTTCCTTCTTCTTCGTGGCCGGGGCCATCGTGCTGGTCACGCTGCTGGTGGTGCTGCCGTTCAAGGAACCGACCGACCCGGCCTGGGAGGCCCGCCGCGGCGGCGGCCTGAAAGCCGCCGGGCGCGAGATGCGTGATTTCGCGATGGACGCCTTCCGCTCCTTCGTCGGCACGCGCGGCGCGTTTGCCGGTCTGGGCATGGCCCTGCTGCCGCCCGGCGCACTGTGCCTGGGCCTGGCGCTGCAAAGCAATCTGGCGGTGGAGCTGGGCCTGAACGACGACCAGGTGGCCTGGCTGAACCTGTGGTCCACCATCATCGGCGCCATCGGCTGCGTGGTCGGCGGCGTGATCGCCGACCGCATAGACCGACGCAAGGCCCTGACCGCCTACATCGTGCTGATGGCGCTGCCGGTGCTGGCGCTCGCCGGCATCCTGCAGCACGAGGGCTGGATCACCGCCGAGGCCAACCTGCACGGGCTGCACAACGCCGCGCTGCCCTTCCTGGTGAGCGCGTTCTGGATCGCCACGCTGACCTACCAGTTCTGCAACGGCCTGATGTACAGCACGGCCAACGCCATCTACATGGACGTGACCAACCCGGCGGTGGCCGCCACCCAGTTCACCGCCTACATGGCCATGGCCAACCTGGCCATCTCCTACAGCGCCACCTGGCAGGGCATCGGCATCGAGGCCTGGGGCTATCCGCGCACCATGCTGATCGACGCGCTGTTCGGCATGGTCTTTCTGGCGCTGCTGCCCTTCACCCGCAAGCGCCCCGACAGCCCCCAGGGCTTCACCGACGCGCACGCCTCCACCCGCGCCCGCGCGCTGGCCCGCGGGCTGGCCGTGATGGCCCTGGTGTGGCTGCCGGTGCATGCCGAGCAAAGCCTGCTCGGCCCGGCCCAGCCGATCGCCGGCACGCTGTTCTCGCTGGTGTTCGTGGCTGCCACGCTGTTCCTGCTGGCGGGCGGCACCGTGCTGGGAGACGAGCAACCCGCCCTGGCCCGCACGGCGCGGCGCTTCGCACCGCTGCTGTTGCTGCTGCTGCTGCTGCGCGACCACCTGGGCAGCGCCCCCGCCTGGCTGCAGCCGGTGGCGGACGCGCTGTTCTACCTGCTGCCCGCCCTCGCCGCGCTGCTGCTCTGGCGCCTGGCGAGCCGCCCCTGGCAGGCGCTGCAGGCCCCGGCCCCAGCGCCGGTCACCAGCGCCTGATCCCCCTCGTCTGATCCGCACACCCCGATGTACCTGATCCACATCCGCTACACCCGGCCGCTGGCCGAGGTCGAACAACAGCTCGAGGCCCACCGGGCCTATCTGCGCGAGGCCCCCGAGGCCACCGGCATCGTGATGACCGCCCGGCGCCAGGACCGCACGGGGGGTCTGGTGTTGATGCGGGCGGACAGCCTGGCGGCGGTCGAGGCCTTCGTGGCCCGCGACCCTTACGCCACCGCTGGCGTGGCGGCCTTCGAAGTCACCGCCTACGACGTGGCCCAGGTCGCGCCGGGGCTGGAAGGGCTGAAGGGCTGATCAGCCCCGGCCCACGAGGGGCATGGCGGTCGCCATCACGGTGGTGAACAGCACATTGGCCGACAGCGGCAGGCCGGCGATGTGCACCACCAGGTCGGCCACCTGCTGCACGTCCATGCGGGCCTCGGCCCGCACCTGACCATCGGCCTGCAGCATGCCGCTGGCCATGGTGGTGGTCATATCGGTGGCGGCATTGCCGATGTCGATCTGACCCACCGCGATGTCGAAGGCCCGGCCATCGAGCGCGGCCGCGCGGGTCAGCCCGGTCATCGCGTGCTTGGTGGCGGTGTAGGCCACCGAGTTGGGTCGCGGCGCGTGGGCCGAGATCGAACCGTTGTTCAGGATGCGGCCGCCGCGCGGCGCCTGCGCCTTCATCTGCCGGAAGGCCTCGCGGGTGCAGAGGAAGGCGCCGGTCAGGTTCACGTCCACCGCGGCCTGCCAGTCGGCCAGCGGCAGGTCCTCCAGCGGCACGCCGGCGGTGAAGATGCCGGCGTTGTTGAACAGGAAGTCCAGCCGGCCGAAGCGCGCGTGAACCTCGGCGAACAAGGCCTTCACCGAGGCCTCGTCGCGCACATCGGCCACCACCGGGCAGGCCCGCTCGGGCGCCGCACTGGCCGCGGCCACCGCCGCCAGCGCCTCGGCCTGGCGGCCGGCCAGCACCACCGTCCAGCCCGCCTCGATCAGCGCCAGCGCGCAGGCCCGGCCGATGCCGCGCCCAGCCCCGGTCACCAGGGCGATGCGCGGCGTGTCGAAGAAAGAGGATGGGGTGGGCATGGGCAACTCCTGCGGAACGGGCCCGCAGTCTGCCATGCCCCGGGGCGGCGCCTCAGGCGGGCTGGGCCATCAGGGCCTGCAGCTCGGGGGCGGCCTCGTTCGCCTCGCGGGTCAGCAGGCGTTCCATCAGCTCGCGCACGCTGCGGATCTGGCTGCCGAAAGGCAGCGCGCCGACGCCGCGGAAGAACAGGCCCTTCTTCAGATCGCCACGCAGCGCGGCGGCCAGCTGGTTGTCGATGCAGAACTGGCCCCAGTCCTTGAAGCCGTCGCGCAGACCGCACTGGGCCAGGCAGTCGAAGGCCTTGGTGCAGCGGGCCTTGGCATGGGCCACGGCCTGCAGCTTCTGCTCGGCCGCCAGGTAGCTCTTCATCCACAGCGTCTTGACCGCGCGGGCCGGCAGGCCGGCCACGCTGGTGAAGGTCACCATGTCCTCGTCGCGGGCCTCGGCCAGCACCTGCTTGAACTCGGGCGAGGCGTCGCACTCCTGGGTCACCGCGAAGGCGGTGCCCAGCTGGGCCGCGTCGGCACCCAGCGCCTGCACGCGGGCGATGTCGGCATGGGTGCGGATGCCGCCAGCGGCGATCAGCGGGATCTCCTTCTCGATGCCGGCCTTGCGCAGAAAGTCCCGCACCTCGGGCAGCACGCGCTCGAAGTCGAAGCGCGGGTCGTTCAGGTCGGCGATCTTGGCCGCGCCCAGGTGGCCGGCGGCCAGCCGGGGGTGTTCGATGACGATCGCGTCGGGCAGGCGCTTCTTGCGCTCCCACTTCTTGACGATCAGCGCCACGCCACGCGAATCGGACAGGATGGGCACGATCAGCGCGTTCGGGTGCTCGGCGGCCAGGTCCGGCAGGTCCAGCGGCAGGCCGGCGCCCACCACCACCATGTCGGCACCGCTTTCCAGCGAGGTCTTCACATGGACGGCGTAGTCGCTGATGGCACGCATCACGTTCACGGCGATCAGGCCCTTGCCCGCAGCAATGCCGCGTGCGGCATGGATCTCCCGCTTGAGCGCCTCGACATTGGCCTCGTTGATGCGGGCCTTGGAGTCCTCGTCCATGCCGGGCCGGGCCGACAGGCCTTCGG
>JAYSCA010000213.1:0-4996 GCA_041915165.1 Ideonella sp. | reverse complement strand
CGCTGGGTGCCGGCGCTGGAGTTGCGTGACGTGGTCCTGCTGGACCCGCAAGGCCGTGAAGCCCTGCGCCTGCCCCGGGTCAACGCGGCGCTGTCGATGCGTTCGCTGCTCAGCTGGTCGCTGCGGCTCTCGCAGATCCACATCGATGGCGCGCAGCTCGACATCCGGCGCGATCCGCAGGGCCGCCTCTTCATCGGCGGGCTGGACCTGAGCCGGCCGGCCGGCGCGGACGACCACCGCGTGGCCGACTGGTTCTTCGCCCAGCCCGAATTCGTGATCCGCCACGGCCAGCTGCGCTGGCTGGACGAACAGCGTGCCGCGCCTCCGCTGGTGCTGACGCAGGTGGACCTGGTGGTGCGCAACGGCCTGCGCCGCCACGCGCTGCGGCTGGACGCCACCCCGCCGGCCGACTGGGGCCAGCGCTTCAGCCTGCGCGGGCGCTTTGCCCAGCCGCTGCTGGCGCGCGCGGGGGACTGGCAGCGCTGGTCCGGCACCGCCTATGCCGACCTGCCGCGGGCCGATGTGGACACCCTCAACCGCTATGTCGCGCTGCCTTTCGATCTGAAGGCCGGGCTGGGCGGGCTGCGGCTGTGGCTGGATGTGGACCACGGCGACTGGCGCGGCGGCACGCTGGACATGGCGCTGGACGAGGTTCGGCTGGCCCTGGGGCGCGACCTGGACCCGCTGGCGCTGAGCCGGCTGCACGGTCGGCTGCAGCTGCAGCGCCAGCGCGACGGCGTGCAGCTGAGCGCCAGCGGGCTGGGTTTCGTGACCGACGACGGCCAGGTCTGGCCGGCCGGCGCCTTCTCGCTGCGCTGGCAGCAGGACCAGCCACGGGGGGCCGCGGCAGGCGCCTCCTGGCCCGAAGCCCCGGTGACCGGCGGCGAGTTCAGCGCCGACCGGCTCGACCTGGCGGTGATGGCTCACATCGCCGAGCGCCTGCCGCTGCCCGCCGGGCTGCGCCAAGGCCTGGCGCGCACCCAGCCCGAGGGCGTGGTGCAGGCCCTGCAGGCGCGCTGGAGCGGTCCGCTGGACCACCCGGACCACTACCGCGTGCAGGCCCGGGCCACCGGCCTGTCGCTGCAGCCCGGCCAGGTGGACCCGGCGCAGCCTGCGGAACCGGCACGGCCGGGCTGGCGTGGGGCCGAACTGACGATCGATGCCAACGAATCCGGTGGCGAAGGCCAGCTGTCGGTGCGCGACGGCGCGCTGAGCTTCCCGGGCGTGTTCGAGCAGGCCGAGGTGCCGATGGACCGGCTCTCGGCCCAGCTGGTGTGGCAGCTGCGGCAGGGCGCTGCCGGTCAGCCGCCGGCGGTCGAGCTGCTGGTGCGCGATGCCCGCTTCGCCAATGCCGACCTGCAGGGCGAGGCGCAGGCCCGCTGGCGCACCGGGGCCCAGCCCGGCTCGGGCAGCGGCAAGCGCTTTCCCGGCTGGCTGGAGCTGAGCGGGCGCATCGCCCAGGTGGCCGCGCCGCGGGTGGTGCGCTACCTGCCGCTGGGCGTGGGGCCGGCGGCGCGCGACTATGTGCGCGCCGCGGTGCTGGCCGGCCAGGTCCGGCAGCTGCAGTTCAAGACCCGGGGCGACCTCTGGGACTTCCCCTATCCGCGCGCGGGCAGTGGCGAGTTCCACATCGGCGCCCAGCTGCAGGACGTGACGCTGGCCTACGTGCCACCGGACGCGGCGGGCGCCGCGCCGGCCTGGCCGGCCTTCGAGCAGCTGCGCGGCGAGCTGCTGTTCGACCGCGACCGCATGCGCATCCGCAATGCCCAGGCCCGTGTCTACGGGCTCACGCTGCAGGGCGTCAACGGTGAGATCGCCGACCTGATCCAGCACCCGGTGCTGACGATTGGCGGCACGGTGCGCGGCCCGCTGGCCGACGGGCTGCGCTACGTCGCCAGCTCGCCAGTGGACGGCCTGATCGACGGCGCGCTGCGCCAGGCCAGCGCCACCGGGCCGATGGACCTGACGTTGGCCCTGGCCATTCCGCTGGAGCACACCGAGAAGACGACGGTGAAGGGCCAGCTGGCGCTGAGCGGCAACGACGTGCGCATGGCGCCCGACCTGCCGCTGCTGGCCCGCACGCGCGGCACCATCGCCTTCAGCGACACCAGCTTCAGCCTGAGCGGCGCCAGCGCGCGGGTGCTGGGCGGCGAGAGCACACTGTCGGGCAGCCTGCAGCCCGACGGCAGCCTGCGCTTCCAGAGCCAGGGCGTGGCCACCGCCGAGGGGCTGCGCCAGGCGCCGGAGCTGGGCGCCGTGTCCCGTCTGGCCACGCAGCTGAGCGGCCAGGCCCCGTACCGGCTGGCGCTGGACGTGCGCCACGGCCAGACCGAGATGCTGCTGACCAGCCCGCTGACCGGCTTGGCCAGCCGGCTGCCGGCCCCGCTGGCCAAGCCGGCCGAGACGGCCCTGCCGCTGCGCTACCAGACCACGCTGAGCGACAGCGCCGCCGGGGCGCCGCTGCGCGACACGCTGCGGGTGGCGCTGGGCGAGCTGCTCGTGGCGGAATACCAGCGCGACCTGTCCGGCCCGCAACCCCAGGTGCTGCGCGGTGCCGTCGGGGTGGGGGCGCCCCTGCCGGCTGCTGCGCCCGGCAGCGTGCAGGCGGCGCTGCAGCTGGGCGACGTGGACCTGGACGCCTGGCATGCGCTGGGCCGCAGCCTGCAGGCGGGGGCGGCCGCCGCGACCGCTCCGGGGACGCTGGACTACCAACCCACCGACCTGAGCGTCCGCGCCCGCACGCTGCACCTGGACGGGCGCCGGCTCGACCAGTTGCAGGCGCAGCTGCAGCGCCGCCGCCAGGCCGATGGCGAACACTGGCTGGCCGAGCTGAGCGCGCAGCAGGTGCAGGGCCGCATCGACTACCGCACGGCCTCGGCCGGCGCGCCCCAGTCCGGCCGGCTGGTGGCGCGGCTGGGCCGGCTGGTGGTGCCGGCGGCTGAGGTCGATCAGGTCGACAGCCTGCTGGACCAGGCCGGCGACAGCGTGCCCGCGCTGGACATCGTGGTCGACAACTTCGTCTTCAAGGGCCGGCCGCTGGGCAAGCTGGAGGTGCAGGCCAACTACAGCGGCAGCGAGGGGCAGGAATGGCGGCTGTCCCGGCTGGCGATGACCGGGCCCGATGCCCGCCTGACCGGCAGCGGGCAATGGTCGCCCGGGCCGCGCCGGCGCATGGCGCTGGACTTCAAGCTCGACGTGCAGGATGGCGGCAACCTGCTGGAGCACCTGGGCCTGGGCCGGCAGGTCAAGGGCGCCAAGGGCGAGGTGACCGGCCAGCTGGCCTGGAACGGCTCGCCGCTGTCGCCCGACTGGTCGGGCATGACCGGGCACATGCAGCTGGCGCTGGACAAGGGCCAGTTCCTCAAGATCAACCCCGGGGCCGGCCGTCTGCTGGGCGTGCTCAGCCTGCAGGCCCTGCCGCGGCGCTTCCTGCTCGACTTCCGCGACGTGTTCGACGCCGGTTTCGCCTTCGACAACGTCAGCGCCGACGTGCAGCTCTCCGACGGCATCGCCCGCACCAACAACCTGCGCATCCGCGGTGTGCAGGCGGTGGTGCTGATGGACGGTCAGACCGACCTGCGCCACGAGACCCAGGACCTGCGCATGGTGGTGGTGCCCGAGATCAGCGCCGGCACCGCGTCGCTGGCCTATGCGGCGATCAACCCGGTGATCGGCCTGGGCGCCTTCCTGGCCCAGTACCTGTTGAGCAAGCCGCTGGCCGAGGCGGGCACGCGCGAGTTCCGCGTTGGCGGCACCTGGGACGCCCCCACCCTGGTGCCGGTGCCGCGCCGTGAGGCCGAGGGGGCGACCCCCGCCGCCTCCCAAGCCCACGGCGGCTGAGGCCCCGGGGCGCTATGCTCGGCCCCCATGAAGATTGCCGCCCTGCAAATGGTCTCCACGCCCGACGTGGACCGCAACCTGGCCATTGCCACCCGCCTGGTGGGCGAGGCCGCCCACGCAGGCGCCCGGCTGGTGGCCCTGCCCGAGTACTTCTGCCTGATCGGCCGGCGTGACGAGGACAAGCTGGCCATCGCCGAGGCCGATGGTGAGGGCCCGATCCAGGACGCGCTGGCCGCGCTGGCCCGCCAGCATGGGCTGTGGCTGATCGGCGGCACGCTGCCGATCCGCGCGGCCACGCCCGGCCGGGTGCGCAACGCCTGCTGCGCCTGGGGGCCGGACGGCGCCCGCGTGGCCCGCTACGACAAGATCCACCTGTTCTCCTTCGACAACGGCCGCGAGGCCTATGACGAGGCGCGGGTGCTGGAGGCGGGTGACACGCCGGTGGCCTTCGAGGCCGACGGGCACCGCATCGGCCTGTCGGTCTGCTACGACCTGCGCTTTCCCGAGCTGTACCGGTCGCTGATGACCCCGCCCTGCGACCTGCTGGTCGTGCCGGCGGCCTTCACCTACACCACCGGCCAGGCCCACTGGGAGCTGCTGCTGCGCGCCCGCGCGGTCGAGAACCAGTGCCATGTGCTGGCCATCGGCCAAGGCGGCCTGCACGAGAACGGCCGCCGCACCTGGGGCCACAGCATGGTCGTTGACCCCTGGGGCGAGGTGATGGCAATGCAGGCCGAAGGCGAAGGCGTGGTGCTGGGCGAGCTGTCCCGCCTGCGGCGCGACGCCGTGCGCACCCAGCTGCCCGCGTTGCGCCACCGCACGCTGGAGGGCTGAGCGCGGCGGCTTCAGGCCACCCGGCGCAGCCGCGTCGGGCCGGCCGCGGCGCGGCCCAGCGTGCCGCCGAACAGGTCCTTCGGGTCGTCCAGCGCCGGCACCAGGTCGATCTGGCGCACGCCGTCCTGCCGCGCCTGCAGCAGTTCGTGCAAGAGGCGCAGGGCGGAGAAGTCCTCCAGCGCAAAGCCCACCGAGTCGAACAGCGTGACCTGCGCCGGCCGTTCGCGGCCCGGCGCCTGGCCGCGCACCACGTCGGCAAAGGCGGTGACCGGGAAGTCGGCGGGCAGCTGCTGGATCTCGCCCTCCAGCCGGGTCTGGGGTT
>JAYSCA010000212.1:891-5005 GCA_041915165.1 Ideonella sp. | reverse complement strand
CCCGAGGCCGGCAACAGCATCGTCGTCAACGGCCGCCGCTACGAGCTGGTGCAGTTCCATTTCCACAAGCCGTCCGAGGAGCGCCTGAACGGCCGGGTCTTCGACATGGTGGTGCACCTGGTGCACCGGGACGCCGAAGGCCACCTGGCGGTGGTGGCGGTGCTGCTGCAGCGGGGGGATGCGCCGCAGCCTCAGGTTCAGGCCGTCTGGAATGCCCTGCCGCTGGAGCGCGGCGACAGCCTGGCCTCGCCTGTGCCCATCGACCTGCCGGCGCTGCTGCCGCAGGACCCGCGCTACCTGACCTACATGGGCTCGCTCACCACACCGCCCTGCACCGAGGGTGTGTTGTGGCTGGTGATGAAACAGCCTGTCACCGTCTCGTCAGCTCAGATCGACATCTTCGCGCGTTTGTATCCCATGAATGCACGGCCGGTGCAGCCCCTGTCGGGCCGGCTGATCAAGGATGGTCAATGAGGCCGTCTGAGCGACGATCCATGTCGGTTCGCCGAGGTTTCACCAGCCGGTGATCTGAGGGGGGCGGGCGGGCCATGGGGACATGGCCCCGTCCTTCACGGGGGCGACACGGACCCGTCATCCGGGGTGTGGAAGCTGCAGAGCTTTTCCGCTCACCACACTCCAACCCATGAAATTTCATCCTCTCGCAGCGGCCGTGGCGGCCGTGGCGGCCTTGCTGGCCTGCGCGGCCCCGCTGGCGCTGGCCTCGACCAGCGGCATCGTCATCAGCCAGGTCTATGGCGGGGGCGGCAACAGCGGCGCCACGCTCAAGAACGACTTCATCGAGCTCTACAACGCCGGCACCAGCGCCGTCTCCCTGGCCGGCTGGTCGGTCCAGTACAACTCCAGCACCGGCACTGGCAGCTGGCAGGTCACCCCGCTGGGCGACGTGACCCTGCAGCCGGGCCAGTACCACCTGGTGCAGGAAGCCCAGGGCAGCGCCGGCACCGACGCCCTGCCCACGCCCGATGCCATTGGCACCATCGCGCTGAGCGCCAGCAGCGGCAAGGTGGCCCTGCTGAGCAGCACCACGGCGCTCAGCGGCGCCACCCCCAGCAGCAGCGCGCTGGTGGACCTGGTGGGCTTCGGCTCGGCCAACTGGTTCGAAGGGGCGGTGGCTCCGGCGCCGTCCAACACCAGCGCGCTGCTGCGCGCCGCCTCGGGCTGCACCGACACCGACAACAACGGCAGCGACTTCAGCGCCGCCGCCCCCTCGCCGCGCAACAGCGCCAGCCCGCTGGGCACCTGCGGCGCGGCCCCCGGCCCGGTGGCGGCCACCATCCCGCAGATCCAGGGCCGCGGCGCCACCAGCCCGCTGGTCGGGCAGACGGTGCAGACCAGCGGCGTGGTCACGCTGCTGCTGGAAAACGGCTTCTTCCTGCAGGACCCGGCCGGTGACGGCGATGCCAGCACCTCGGACGGCGTGTTCGTCTACACCCGCACCACGCCCACCGTGGCCGTGGGCGACTGGGTGCAGCTGAGCGCCAGCGTGGTCGAGTACAACGTGGGTGCCAGCAGCAATGCCGACACCGCCGCCCACACCGTGACCGAGCTCAGCAGCCCTTCGGGTCTGACCGTGCTCAGCCAGGGCAACACCATCACGCCGGTGGTGGTGGCGCTGCCGGAGGCGGTGGACGGCGACCTGGAGCGCTACGAAGGCATGCTGGTCACGCTGCAAGGCCCGCTGACGGTTTCGCAGAACTACTTCCAGGGCCGCTATGGCGAGGTGACCGTGTCGGTCGGTGGCCGCATGGAAACCCCGACCAACCGCTACCGCCCCGGTTCGGACGAGGCCGTGGCCCTGGCCGACGAGAACGCGCGCCGCCGCATCATCCTGGACGATGGCAGCTCGCTGCAGAACCCGAACCCGACCCCGTTCATCGGTGTGGACAACACGCTGCGCGCCGGGGACACCACCGCGGCGGTGACCGGCGTGGTCGACTACGGCCTGGCCACGGCCAGCAACACCGGGGCCGGTGACTACAAGATCCAGCCCACCGCGCCGGTCGTCTTCAGCCGCGACAACCCGCGCAGCGAGGTGCCCGCCCTGGTGGCCGGCAATCTGAAGCTGGCCAGCTTCAACGTGCTGAACTACTTCACCACCTTCACCGATGGCAGCACCGCCGACGGCCAGAGCGGGCAGGGCTGCAGCCTGGGGGGCAGCACCTCGGCCGGCAACTGCCGCGGCGCCGACAACCTGGCGGAATTCAACCGCCAGCGCGACAAGATCGTGGCCGCCATTGCGGCCCTCAACGCCGATGCCCTCGGCCTGATGGAGATGCAGAACAACGGCGCGGTCGCGGTGCAGAACCTGGTGGACGGGCTGAACGATCGCCTGGGCGCCGGCACCTACGCCGTGGTGCCGGACCCGGCCGCGGGCACCGGCAGCGATGCCATCAAGGTGGCGATGATCTACAAGCCGGCCCGCCTGAGCCGCGTGGGCGAGGCCCAGTCCGACACCGACCCGGTCAACAGCCGCCCGCCGCTGGCCCAGACCTTCGCCGCCCTCAACGGCCAGCGCTTCACGCTGGTGGTCAACCACCTGAAGTCCAAGGGCAGCTGCCCGTCGGCGAGCGACAGCGACTACGCCGGCAACTTCGACAGCGGTGATGGCCAGGGCTGCTGGAACGGCAAGCGCATCCAGCAGGCTGAACGCCTGGCAACCTGGGTCGGCACGCTGGCCGACGGCGCCGGCACCTCGGATGCCGTGCTGCTGGGCGACTTCAATGCCTACGCGCAGGAAGACCCGATCGCTTCGCTGACCAGCGCGGGCTTTGTCGACCAGATCAACCGCTTCAACGCCTTTGGCTATTCCTATGTGTTCGACGGCGCCTCGGGCCGGCTGGACCACGGTCTGGCCAGCGCCTCGCTGTCGTCCAAGGTGGCGGATGCGGTGGATTGGCACATCAATGCCGACGAGCCCTCGGTGATCGACTACAACACCGAGTACAAGCAGCCGGCCTGTGCCACCTGCGGCCCGGACTACTACACGGCCACGCCCTACCGCTCGTCGGACCACGACCCCATGGTCATGGCGCTGAACCTGCTCAACGTGATCAGCGGCACCCAGAAGCGTGACACCCTGGTGGGCACGCCGGGGGACGATCTGTTCATCGCGGGTGGCAAGGCCGACACCCTGACCGGTGGCGCCGGCCACGACCAGTTCCGCCTGACCGCCCTGGGCGACGCGCGTGACACTATCACGGACTTCACCCCGGGCGAGGACGTGCTGGACCTGCGCGGTTTGCTGGCCAGCCTTGGCTACACCGGCAGCGACCCGATCGCCGACCGCGTGGTGCAGCTGCGCAACCATCTCGATGGCGTGCATGTGCAGGTCTACAACCCGGCCACCGGCAAGTACAAGGTGGTGGCCGCACTCAACGGCCTGAACCTGAGCCAGATCGACCCGGCCCGCGACCTCTGGCTGACCGGCAGCGTCAGCACCGTGGCGTCCAAGCGCAGCCGCGCCAGCGTGCACTGACGCTCTGGGCGCCCCGCGCGCCTCTGCCGGGACCGGCCCCCGTATGATGGGGCCGGTCCCTTTTTGTTTCTGGCCGCTGCCCATGCCCACCGTCCCCGTCACGCCTGCTGCCACGCCCGACCAGCCCTGGCTGGTGGCCGACATCGGTGGCACGAATGCCCGCTTCGGGCTGGTGGCGCACCCGGGCGCGGCGGTGGACCGGGTGCGCCGGCTGGCCGTGGCCGACCATGCGGGCCCGGGCGAGGCGATCCAGGCCTATCTGGCCGGTCTGATCGCGGAGGGGCTGCCGGCGGTGCGGCCGGTGGCGGCGGCGCTGGCCGTGGCCACCCCGGTCACCGGGGATGCCGTGGCCTTCACCAACAGCCCCTGGCGTTTTTCAGCCCGTACCTTGGCCGCCCAACAGGGCTGGCAGGCCCTGCAGGTGCTCAATGACTTCGAGGCCCTGGCCCTGTCGCTGCCGCGGCTGGGGCCGGGCCAGCGCTGGACCCCGGCCGGTTGGCCCGCGCCGAGCGGCCCGCCCGAGCGGGCGCTGGCCGTGGTCGGCCCCGGCACCGGCCTGGGGGTGGGGGCGGTGCTGCCCACCGCGGCCGGCTGGGTGGCCGTGCCGGGCGAGGGTGG
>JAYSCA010000212.1:0-881 GCA_041915165.1 Ideonella sp. | reverse complement strand
CATGTGACCCTGGCCGCCGCGGACGACGAAGAGGCGGCCCTGCTGGCCTGGGTGCGGCAACGCCATGCCCATGTCTCGGCCGAGCGCTTGCTGTCGGGGCTGGGCCTGCCGCTGCTGCACCAGGCGGTGGCCGCCCTGGCCGGCCAGTCCGTGGCGGAACGCACGCCGGCGGAGATCCTGCAGGCCGGTCTGGCCGCGCCGGACGCCGGAGGGGACGCGCTGTGTGCCCGCACGCTGGACCACTTCTGCGCCCTGCTGGGCGGGGTCGCCGGCAATGCGGTGCTCACGCTGGGGGCCCGGGGCGGGCTCTACATCGGTGGCGGCATCGTGCCGCGGCTGGGGGAGGCCTTTGGCCGCTCGCGCTTTCGGGCGCGCCTGATCGGCAAAGGCCGCTACCGGGCCTATCTGGAGAGCGTGCCGGTGGCGGTCATCACCGACACCCTGGCCGCGCTGGCGGGCGCGTCGCTGGCCCTCGAGCAGGCCCAGGGCTGAGCCCGCGGCCGGTGCGCTGACGCTGGCCTCGGGAGAGGCCGCATCACCGCCAGGGCCCGCACCAATCTCATGCATCACTTTGAGAGCAATCTGCAAGTCCTTGCTTTTGAAGAGAAAAAAACTGAGATCTGCACTTTAGATTGCCATCTAAGTGACTGATTTCATTGATTTTTTGGACTGATTTCGTTGACCGTGGGGTGGTGGTGCATTAAAGTGGGGGAAAGTGCACTTTAGTGGGGTCACGTGGCGGAATTTGTGCTTCAGGGAGAGTCCGAGCTGACGCTGGACGGCAAGGGGCGGATGACCGTCCCGGCCCGTCATCGCGACGGCCTGGCCGCCCTGTGCGCCGGCCAGATGACCGTGACCAAGAGCCCCTCGCGCTGCCTGCT
>JAYSCA010000211.1:0-5005 GCA_041915165.1 Ideonella sp. | reverse complement strand
GGCCAGCAGACGGCGCAGCTCGGCCTCGTTCTCCGGGCTCACCACCAGGTCGCCCACCGGCAGCTCCAGGGTATGCTCCTTGAAGCGGTCCAGCCGCGGCCAGGGGTCCACCGGCAGGAACTCGCCATCGACCCGCAGGTGGGTGTGGCCGCGCGCCTTGGCCCACTTGGCCAGGTCGGTGTAGACGCCCTTGCGGTTGACCACCAGCGGCGCCAGCAGCCCGATGTGCTGGCCCTTGTGGTCGCGCAGCAGCTGGGCGGCGATGCTCTCGGCCGTTTGCGGCATCACCGGGGCGCCGTCATGCACGCAGTGCTGCAGGCCCAGCTTGACCCACAGGAGGCGCAGGAAGTGCCAGACCTCGGTGGTGGTGGCCACAGTGGACTTGCGCCCGCCGCGCGAGAGGCGCTGCTCGATGGCCACCGTGGGCGGGATGCCCCAGACCGCGTCCACCTCCGGCCGGCCGGCCGGCTGCACGATGGAGCGGGCGTAGGCGTTGAGCGACTCCAGGTAGCGGCGCTGGCCCTCGTTGAAGAGGATGTCGAAGGCCAGCGTGCTCTTGCCCGAGCCGGACACGCCGGTGATGACGCTGAACTTGCCCCGCGGGATGTCGACGTTGAGCGACTTCAGGTTGTGCTCGCGGGCGTTGATGATGCGGATGGCCTCGTCCTCGGCGCGCCGCTCGCGCACCACGCGGCCCAGGTAGCTGCCGCTGTCGGCGGCGGTCTTCTCACCCGCATGCAGGGCGCCGTCATAGTCACGCAGGGCCGCGCCGGTGTGGGACGTGGGGTGGGCGCGCAAATCATCCGGCGTGCCCACGGCCACCACCTCGCCGCCGGCGTCGCCGCCCTCGGGGCCCAGGTCGATCAGCCAGTCGGCCGCGCGGATCACGTCCAGGTTGTGCTCGATCACCAGCAGCGAATGGCCGGCGTCCAGCAGCTTGCGCAGCGCGCGCATCAGCTTGGCGATGTCGTCGAAGTGCAGGCCGGTGGTCGGCTCGTCGAAGACGAAGAGCGTGCCCTTCTTGGCCACCGGCTGGCGCGGCCGGCCCGCCGCCTCGGCCAGGAAGCCGGCCAGCTTCAGGCGCTGGGCCTCACCGCCCGAGAGCGTGGGCACCGGCTGGCCCAGGCGCACATAGTCCAGGCCCACGTCGACGATGGGCTGCAGCTTGGCCACCACCTCGCGGTCGCCGGCAAAGCACTGCACGGCCTCGCTGACGGTCAGCTCCAGCGTGTCGGCGATGGACAGGCTGCGTCCGGCCCGCTCGATCTTCACATCCAGGATCTCGGCGCGGTAGCGCGTGCCGTCGCAGTCCGGGCAGCGCAGGTAGACGTCGGACAGGAACTGCATCTCCACATGCTCGAAGCCCGAGCCGCCGCAGGTCGGGCAGCGCCCGTCGCCGGCGTTGAAGCTGAACATGCCGGCGGTGTACTTGCGCTCCTGCGCCAGCGGGGCCACCGCGAAGAGCTTGCGGATCTCGTCGAAGGCGCCCACGTAGCTGGCGGGGTTGGAGCGCGCCGTCTTGCCGATGGGCGACTGGTCCACGAAGGCCACGTCGGCCAGCAGGTCGGCACCCAGCAGGCGGTCGTGCAGGCCCGGCGTCTCGGTGGCGTGGCCGAAGTGGCGGTTGAGCGCAGGCACCAGCACGTCCTGCACCAGGGTGCTCTTGCCCGAGCCGGACACGCCGGTGACCACGGTGAGCCGCTGCAGCGGGAACTCGACCGAGAGGTTCTTCAGGTTGTTCTGCCGCGCGCCTTCGAGGATGAGCCGCGGCGTGCCGGGCTCGACAAAGCGGCGGAAGCCCATGCCCACCGACTTGCGCGCGCCCAGGTAGGCGCCGGTCAGGGTGTCGGCCTCGCGGGCCTGCTCGGGCGCGCCGTCGAAGACGATCTGCCCGCCCTTCTCGCCCGGGCCGGGGCCCATGTCGATCAGGCGGTCGGCCGCCAGCATCACCGCCGGATCGTGCTCCACCACCACCAGGGTGTTGCCGGCGTCGCGCAGGCGCTGCATGGCCTGGACGATGCGGTTCATGTCGCGCGGGTGCAGGCCGATGGACGGCTCGTCCAGCACGAACAGGGTGTTGACCAGCGAGGTGCCCAGCGCGGTCGTCAGGTTGATGCGCTGGACCTCGCCGCCGGACAGGGTGCGGCTCTGGCGGTCCAGCGTCAGGTAGCCCAAGCCCACGTCGCACAGGTACTTCAGGCGGTGCTGCACCTCTTCGAGCAACAGCTTGAAGGCCTCGTCGCGCAGCGCGTCCGGCAGGGTCAGCTGGTCGAAGAAGCGGCGCAGGCGCTCCAGCGGCAGCAGCATCAGGTCGTGCAGGGACAGGCCCGGCAGGGCCTCCAGCTGCGCACGCGTCCAGCCCACGCCCTGGGGCAGGAAGCGCTTCTCCGGCGGCAGCACGGCGTCGGCGTCGGCCCGGGAGCCCACGCGCCACAGCAGCGCCTCCAGCTTCAGCCGCGCCCCGCCGCAGACGGTGCAGGGGGTGTAGCTGCGGTATTTGGACAAGAGCACCCGGATGTGCATCTTGTAGGACTTGCTCTCCAGGTACTCGAAGAAGCGCCGAACCCCGTACCACTGTTTGTGCCAGTTGCCGGCCCAGTTGGGCGAGCCCTCCAGCACCCAGTCGCGCTGGGCGGGCGTGAGCTGGCTCCAGGCGGTGTCGCGTGGAATGCCGGCGTCGCCCGCGTACTTCATCAAGTCATCCTGGCATTCCTTCCAGGCCGGCGTCTGCATCGGCTTGATGGCGCCGTTGCGCAGGGTCTTCTTCTCGTCCGGGATGACCAGGCCGAAGTCCACCCCGATCACCCGGCCGAAGCCGCGGCAGGTCTCGCAGGCGCCATAGGCCGAGTTGAAGCTGAACAAGGCCGGTTGCGGTTCGCTGTAGCGCAGATCGCTTTCGGGGCAGTGCAGGCCGGTACTGAACTTCCAGAGTGAGGGCTCACCCTCTTCCTGCAGCGCATAGACGGTGATCAGGCCCTGGCCGCGCTTGAGGCACAGCTCAATGGCTTCCATCACCCGGACGCGTTCGGCATTGCCCAGGCGCAGGCGGTCGGCCACCACGTCGAGCAACTTCTTGTCCCCCACCACCCGCTCGGCCTGCACCCGGCTGAAGCCGCTGGCGGCCAGCCACTGGGCCAGCTGCTCGGCCGTGGTGTTGGCTGGCAGTTCCACCGGAAAAGTGAACACCAACCTCGGGTTCCCCGCGGCCGCGGCGCGGGCCTGCAGGTCGGTGTAGATGGTCTCCGGGTTGTCGTGCCGCACCGGCAGCGCGGTCTGGCGGTCGAACAGCTGCGCGGCCCGGGCGAACAAGAGCTTCAGGTGGTCGTTCAGCTCGGTCATCGTGCCGACCGTGGAGCGGCTGGTGCGCACCGGGTTGGTCTGGTCGATCGCGATGGCCGGGGGCACGCCCTCGACCTTGTCCACCGCCGGCCGGTCCATGCGGTCCAGGAACTGCCGGGCGTAGGCCGAGAAGGTCTCGACATAGCGCCGCTGGCCCTCGGCATAGAGGGTGTCGAACACCAGGCTGGACTTGCCCGAGCCGCTGGGGCCGGTGACCACCGTCATCTCGCCGGTGCGGATGTCCAGGTCCAGGTTCTTGAGGTTGTGCTGGCGGGCGCCGCGGATATGGATCAGGCCGGAGGACATGACAGAGGCGTAGAGAAAGGGCCGAGGGCGGGGATCAACCGCCTATGTTGACACGGGCCACATCCCCAGGGGCGCCCGCAGGCCATTTCCTTGGCCTCGCCGCCCGGATGCGACCCTGCACGTGTCGCAATGTAAACGCCGGGTAAATGAGGCTGGTACGTGACCCCAACTCTCTCGGCAGACCCGGGGGGCAGCGCTTAGGCTTGCACTTCAGGAAAACCCGCACTGTGCCATGACCTCCCACATCGCCCCCGAGCCCCGGTCCCCCGCCCGCATCCTGGTGGTGGACCACGACGCCGACAGCCTGGAGGCTGCGACCCAGAGCCTTCGTCAGCGAGGGCATCAGGTCGAACCCTCCGACGACCTGGGGCTGGTGTCCCTGGCGGCCCGACGCGGCTTCGACCTGCTGGTGGTATCGCCGGAAACACGGCTGCGCCGCGGCCCGGACCCGTGGCAGCAGTTGCGCGAACTGCGGGCCACCGGCGGCTCGCTGCCGGTGCTGGTGCTGCTGCAGGCCAGCCACGCGGCCGACCGGGCAGTCGCGCTGGAACTGGGGGCCGACGCGGTGCTGGACAAGCCCTTCCATCCCGGGGAATTGCGGGCCCGGGTGCAGGCCTTGCTGCGCCGCTCCCGGCCGTCGACGCCCACCTCCGCCTCGGCGCTGCGGGTCGGCAACTGGCAGCTGGAACCCGACACCCGCACCCTGCAGGCGCCCACCGGCCTGCAGGTCCACCTCTCGGAAGCCGAATGCGCGCTGCTGTGCGCCTTCCTGGAACACCCCCGCAGCACCCTGAACCGCCAGCAGCTGATGGACCTGGCCCGGGGCCAGGGGGTGCAGCAACTCGACCGCAGCATCGACCTGCTGGTGTCCCGCCTGCGCCACAAGCTCGACGACGACCCCCGCGCGCCGCGCCTGATCCACACCGTGCGCGGGGTCGGCTACCTCTTCCAGGCCCTGGGCGGCGACGACCCCCACAGCGGTCATCCAACGACATAGGGGCTCCCTCGCCAGAGGTCTGCTCCTACACTGCCGCCGGGGCGACCAACCCCTGAACGACTGCCGCCACCGGCTGGCAGATTCCCTGGAAACGAGTGTGGGAAGACCATGGTGTTGCGTCTGTTGCGAGGAGGCCTGGCGGCCCTGTGGATGTTGGGCATGCTGGTGGGCTGTGGCGGCGGACGGGCCGAAGACCCCACCCTGTCGCTGAGCCTGTCGGTGGACGGCAGCGCCGTCGGCACCAGCGCCAGCGGCACCACCACCACCCTGCAGATCCAGTCCGGCCAGACGGTCACGCTGGGCAGCAACATCGATGTCGCCGTGGTCGAGTCCCCCGGACAGGCCACGCTGAATTCCCTCACC
>JAYSCA010000210.1:0-5006 GCA_041915165.1 Ideonella sp. | reverse complement strand
CACGTGCACGCGTCGTTCAACAACACCATCATCACCATCACCGATCGTCAGGGCGGCGCGCTGTCCTGGGCTTCGTCGGGTGGTCAGGGCTTCAAGGGCTCGCGTAAGTCGACCCCGTTCGCTGCCCAGGTGGCTGCCGAAATGGCCGGCCGCGCTGCGCAAGAGCAGGGCATCAAGAACCTGGACGTGCGCATCAAGGGCCCGGGCCCCGGCCGTGAGTCCTCGGTGCGTGCGCTGGCTTCGCTGGGCATCCGGATCAACTCGATCTCGGACATCACCCCGATCCCGCACAACGGCTGCCGCCCTCAAAAGCGCCGCCGCATCTAACTTGCAGTGAGGGCATTGCCCTCGCTATAATTTAGAGTTACCTGAAACGCCGACTGCGGAGCAATCCGCCGTCGGCTGTTTCAACTCTCAGTCCGATACAGCCGCGTGTCTTGCGCGCCTGTGCAGGACGCCACCGTCTGAGCGCATCCAACAATACCCGCCAGACTTGCGTGGTCCGCCGTGCCGCTGCCTGTGCAGCCTTCGGTCGGGTCGCGTCAGATTAGACAAAGGACACTGCAGTGGCACGTTATCTTGGCCCCAAGGCGAAACTGTCTCGCCGCGAAGGCACCGACCTGTTCCTGAAGAGCGCCCGCCGCGCCATCAGCGACAAGGCGAAGTTCGAATCCAAGCCTGGCCAGCATGGCCGTACCTCGGGTTCCCGCACCTCTGACTTCGGCCTGCAACTGCGCGAAAAGCAGAAGGTCAAGCGCATGTACGGCGTGCTGGAGCGTCAGTTCCGCCGCTACTTCGCTGAGGCGGAGCGCCGCAAGGGCAACACCGGCGCCAACCTGCTGGGCCTGCTGGAAAGCCGCCTGGACAACGTCGTCTACCGCATGGGCTTCGGTTCGACCCGTGCCGAAGCGCGCCAGCTGGTGTCGCACAAGGCGCTGACCGTGAATGGCATCGTGGTGAACATCGCTTCCTACCAAGTCAAGGTGGGCGACGTGATCGCGATCCGCGAGAAGGCCAAGAAGCAGCTGCGCGTCGTGGACTCCCTGAAGCTGGCCGAGTCGATCGGTCTGCCCGCCTGGGTGCAGGTGGACGCCTCCAAGATGGAAGGCGTGTTCAAGAAGGTCCCGGACCGCGATGAATTCGGTTCCGAGATCAACGAATCGCTGATCGTCGAGTTGTACTCGCGTTGATGAGCCAACGTACCGGCACCCTGTTCGGGTGCCCGGGCGACCCCGCTGCGGCATGCCGGTTCCGCGGCGGGTTTTTTTGCTTCCGGCGTGGTCCGTCAGCCTTATCGGTGTAACGAGCCGAGGGTATTGAGAGGAACAGGACTTACATGCAAACGAATCTGCTGAAACCCAAAGCCATCGTTGCGGAGCCCCTGGGCGGCAACCGCGCCAAGGTCACGCTGGAGCCGTTCGAGCGGGGCTATGGCCACACGCTCGGCAACGCGCTGCGCCGTGTGCTGCTGTCGTCGATGGTGGGTTACGCACCGACCGAGGTCACGATCGCCGGTGTGCTGCATGAGTACTCCACCGTCGACGGCGTGGCCGAAGACGTGGTGAACATCATGCTGAACCTGAAGGGCGTGGTGTTCCGTCTGCACAACCGCGACGAAGTCACCCTGGTCCTGCGCAAGGAAGGCGAAGGCCCCGTCAAGGCGTCCGACATCCAGACGCCGCACGATGTCGAGATCGTCAACCCCGACCATGTGATCGCTCACCTGGCCCAGGGTGGCAAGCTGGACATGCAGATCAAGGTCGAGAAGGGCCGTGGCTATGTGCCGGGCAGCCTGCGCCGCTATGCCGACGAGCCGACCAAGTCGATCGGCCGCATTGTGCTGGACGCCTCGTTCTCGCCGGTCAAGCGCGTGAGCTACGCGGTTGAAAACGCCCGTGTGGAACAGCGCACCGACCTGGACAAGCTGGTCATGGAGATCGAAACCAACGGCGCCATTTCGCCCGAGGAAGCGATCCGTGCCTCTGCCAAGATCCTGGTGGAACAGCTGGCGGTCTTCGCGCAGCTGGATGCGGGCGACATCGCCTCGTTCAGCGGTGAGCAAGGCGCCAAGAGCGCGGCCGTGTTCGACCCGATCCTGCTGCGTCCGGTGGACGAGCTTGAACTGACGGTGCGTTCGGCCAACTGCCTGAAGGCCGAAAACATCTACTACATCGGCGACCTGATCCAGCGCACCGAGACCGAGCTGCTGAAGACCCCGAACCTGGGTCGCAAGTCGCTCAACGAAATCAAGGAAGTGCTGGCCTCGCGCGGGCTGACTCTGGGCTCGCGCCTGGAGAACTGGCCGCCGCAAGGTCTGGACAAGCGCTGATCCCTCGTTTCCGAGGCCGGCAAGGAGAGCTGGCCTCGCCAACCGCCCCCAGGGCACTGTGCACACCCCGGTACCTGATCCGGCCGGGGTTCCATAAAGAGAAAGGAAAGCACCATGCGTCACCGTAACGGTCTCCGCAAGCTCAACCGCACGAGCGAACACCGCGCCGCCATGCTGCGCAACATGTCCGTGTCGCTGCTGCAGCACGAAGCCATCAAGACCACCCTGCCCAAGGCCAAGGAACTGCGCCGCGTCGTCGAGCCGCTGATCACCCTGGCCAAGGTGGACAGCGTCGCCAACCGTCGCCTGGCGTTTGCCCGCCTGCGCGATCGCGACATCGTCACCAAGCTCTTCACCGAGCTGGCCCAGCGCTACAACACCCGTCCGGGCGGCTACACCCGCATCCTGAAGATGGGTTTCCGCGTCGGTGACAATGCCCCGATGGCGTTCGTCGAGCTGGTGGACCGCCCCGAAGAGGCGGCTGCCCCGGCCGAGGCTGCGGCCGCCGAATAAATGCTGAGGTCCCTCGAGGCCTGGCATCACGCTCGAAAAGGGTCAGCCTCGGCTGGCCCTTTTTCTTTTGGGGTTCGGCCCCATGACGCTGGAACCACGGCGCCGCCGCGCCGTCAGACTGCCCATGACGCTGTCGCATTCTGTTGTTCGTCACCGTGTGGCCCTGTGGTCGGTGCTGTGCTGTTGGCTGCTGGGGCTGTGGGCCTGGTCGGGAGGCGCTCGTGCGGCCGACGACCAGTTCCTGGACCCAGAGCAGGCCTTTGTCCTGGCGACGCCGACGGCGCAAGGGCAGGCGGTCGGTCTGCACTTCGACATCGCGCCCGGCTACTACCTCTACCGCGAGCATTTCAAGTTCGAAGCGGAGGGGGCGAGCCTGGGCGACGCGGTGCTGCCCCAGGGCACCGTCAAGTTCGACACCACCTTCCAGAAGAACGTCGAGATCTACCACGCGGCCGTGGCGGTGACGCTGCCGGTGACACAGGCCAATGGGCCGTTCACGCTGCGCGTGACCTACCAGGGCTGTGCCGAAGCGGGCTTGTGCTATCCCCCGGCCACCCGGGCCTATCAGGTGACGCTGGGCGCGGGGGGCGCCGGCACCGTGACGCCGCTCGCCGATGGCGACACACCGGCCGCCACGCCTGCGCCGTCGTCGTCCTCGGTGCTTGCCCCGGCCGCATCGCCGCTGGAGGCCACTGCGTCCGCACGGGCGCCCGACCCAGGCAACCGCATCGAGGCCTTGCTGCGGGGCGGTCACTGGTGGGCCGTGGTCGGGGGCTTTTGGCTGATGGGCCTGCTGCTGGCCTTCACGCCCTGTGTGCTGCCGATGCTGCCCATCCTGTCCTCCATCATTGCTGGCAGCGGTGAGGTCAGCCGTCACAAGGGATTCCTGTTGGCCGTGGCCTATGCGCTGGGCATGGCGCTGCTCTACACGGCCCTCGGTGTGGCCGCCGGTTTGGCCGGCGAGGGGCTGGCGGCTGCGCTGCAGCGCCCCTGGGTGGTGCTCAGCTTCGCCGGGCTGCTGCTGCTGCTGGCCCTGGCCATGTTCGATGTGTACGAGTTGCGCCTGCCGCATGCGGTCTCCAACCGGCTGGACGGTCTGTCGCGTCGCCTGCCAGGGGGGCAGTTCGTCGGGGTGTTCCTGATGGGCGGGTTGTCCGCGCTGATCGTCAGCCCCTGCGTGACCGCGCCGTTGGCGGGCACGCTGGTCTTTCTCAGCCAGAGCCGCGATGTGGTGCTCGCCGGCACGGCCTTGTTCGCGATGGCCATCGGCATGAGCATGCCGCTGCTGCTGCTGGGGGCCTCCGCGGGCCACTGGCTGCCGCGCTCCGGGGCCTGGATGCACAGCGTCAAGCGCTTCTTCGGCCTGTTGCTGGTGGGGGTGGCCCTGTGGGTGGCGCAACCGGCGCTGCCGCCGGTCCTGGCCCTGACGGGCTGGGCCGCGCTGCTGCTGGTGGTGGGTTTCATGCTGCGGCCCTTTGATCCGCATCCCCATGCGGCTTCGCCGCGCGTCTGGCTGCAGCGGGCCGCGGGCGTGGCAGCCCTGGTCTATGGGGTGATGCAGCTGGCGGGTGCCGCGTCGGGTGGCACGGATGCCCTGCAGCCGCTGCGGCACTGGGTCGGGGCCTCGGCCGCGACGCCGGCGACGGCGACGAATTTCCGGCGCGTGCGCTCGGTGGCGGAGCTCGACCAGCTGCTGCAGTCCAGCGACCGTCCGGTGATGCTGGACTTCTATGCCGACTGGTGCGTGGCCTGCAAGGAGATGGAGCGCTTCACCTTCAGCGACCCGGGCATTGCCGCCCGCCTGTCCAAGGCCCTGCTGTTGCAGGCGGATGTCACGGCCAACAGCCCCGATGACAAGGCCTTGCTGCAACGCTTTCAACTGTTCGGTCCCCCAGGCATGATCTTCTTCGATGCCCAGGGCCGGGAGACCGGTGTGCGGGTCGTCGGATTCGAGCCTGTCGAGGTCTTTGAAAAAACTTTGGAAAAGACTGGACTCTGAGAAAACTTCTATGCCATAATTACAGCTTCAGTCGCGGGGTGGAGCAGTCTGGTAGCTCGTTGGGCTCATAACCCAAAGGTCGCAGGTTCAAATCCTGCCCCCGCAACCAAAGCTTCAGCAAAAGCCCTCGGCGCGCAAGTGCCGGGGGCTTTTTGCTTGGGACTG
>JAYSCA010000209.1:0-5025 GCA_041915165.1 Ideonella sp. | reverse complement strand
GAAACGCCAGGGTGGCGGGCACATCGGGCTGCAGGGCCTGCACGCGGGCCACGGTGGCTTGCAGCGGGGTGGCCCAGCCGGGGTCACGCGCGCCGTGCGCGAAGAGGATCAGTCCACGCATGGGGCCTCCTCAGCGGTAGCGGACCAACCACCAGAAGGCCGCCAGCGACAGACCGAGGTAGATCAGACTGGGCACGGACGAGGCCAGCCAGGGGGTCCAGGCGTGCAGCAGGCCCAGGTGGCCCACCACGTTGTTGAGCAGCACGAAACTGATGCCCAGCATGATGCCGCCGAACACCTTGAGGCTGATGCCGCCCGAGCGCGCATGCAGGTAGGCAAAGGGCAGGGCCAGTGCCACCATCACGATGCAGGCGAAGGGGTAGAACACCCGCTTCCAGAACTGCAGCTCGTAGCGCTGGGAGGTCTGGGCCTGGTCGCTCAGGTGGCGGCTGTAGCGCCAGAGCTCCACCGTCGACATGGAGTCGATGGGCGAGATGGCGGCCGAGACCAGACCGGTGTCCAGCGTGGTCGCCCAGTCCAGCGTGGGCAGTTCCTTGACGGTCAGCGGCCGGTCGAACGAGGTCGGCCAGTCGGTGATCTGGACCTTCTCCAGGTGCCAGACCGCACCCTGGGGCCCCTTGCCGGCCGTGGCCTTGTCCGCTTCGATGCGGGAGAGCAGCTGGCCATTGGCGTCGTGCTCGAAGATGCGGATGTCGCGCATCACGTCGTTGGCCTCGGCGCGACGCACGTTGATGGAGTAGTTGCGTTCACCCTGGGGCGTTTCGCGGTGCTCCTTCAGCCAGGCGCCGGCCCTGGAGTTCCAGACGCTGGTGCCGCGCTGCTTGGAACGCAGCGCGCTGGCGTGCTGTTCGCTCAGCGGGGCGATGTACTCGCCCACCACAAAGGTGAGGGCCCCCAGCCCCAGGCCCAGCACCAGCAACAGGGTCAATGCACGCTCGGGCCCGAGGCCGGCGGTGCGCAAAATGGTGTATTCGGACGACTGGGCGAGGCGCGCCATCGCATAAATGGTGCCGATGAGCACCGCAATGGGGCCCAGTTCGTACAAACGCCCCGGCATGGACAGGGCCGCCGACAGCATGGCCCGGCCCAGCGTGTAGCCATCCCGGCCCACGCGGCCCAGTTCATCGAGGAAGTCGATGAAGAAGAACAGCGCCAGGAAGGCCAGGGCGACGAAGAACACCGACCACAGCACGTCGCGGTAGATCAGCTTGCGGACGGTCTTCATGCGCGCGCCTCCGCCGTCGAGGCCCGCGGGCGACGCCAGTGCATGACGCTGGCGTGGTCACGCCACCAGATCAGGGCCATCGCGCCGCCCAGGGCCAGGCCGTGCAGCACCAGCAGCGTGGGCACGATGTGGACCTTGCCGGCGTTCACCCAGGCCTGGCTCAGGTTCACCAGGTTGAAGTACACCAGGAAGCCCAGCAGCGCGAGCAGCAGGTTCCAGTTGCCGGGCCGGCGCGGGTTGGTGGCCGCCGCGCCGATGCCCAGCAGGGACAGGTTGATGCCGCCCAGCAGCAGGCCCATGCGCCAGGTCAGCTCCCCCATGTTGGCGGGGGTGCGGTCCGCCAGCAGCTGCAAGGTGTCCAGGGCCTTGGGAGGCAGCGCGGACGGGTTGGCCGTGCGGTTGGTGTCCACCAACAGGCGGAAACGCTCAAATTCCATGCGGCTGTTCTCACCGCTCTTGGCGTCGTGTTCGTTGCGGTGGCCGACGTCCAGCACCAGGGTGCGGTCCTCGGTGCCGTTCTCGATATGGCCGCTGTGCGCAGTGGTCACCGATTCCACGCTGCCCTTGCTGGTCAGCAGGAATACGTTGCGGGCCACACCGGCGACGTCGCCATTGCGTTCGATGAAGAACACACGGCTGCCATCGGCCGAGGCCTGGAAGCTGCCAGGGGCAACCCGCGACAGGTCCGAGCGCTGTTCATAGCGGGCCTTGATTTCGGCGGTCTGCTGGTTGACCCAGGGCCACACCACCAGCACCAGCACCGCCAGCCCGGCATAGACCGGCCAGGCCATGCGCACCACCGGACGGATGAAGCGGCCCAGTCCCACGCCCGCGGTGAACCAGATGGACATCTCGCTTTCGCGGTACATGCGGCCCAGGCTCAACACGACGGCCACGAACAGCGAGAGGGCCAGCATCAGGGGCAGCTGGCCCAGCGCGTTGAACCCCAGCACCATCGCCACATCCTGGGGCGAGACGGAGCCATTGGCGGCCAGGCCCAGGGTGCGGATCAGCATCATCGTCATCACGATCGTGAGGATGACGACGAGGGTGGCGCCGAAGCTGCGTGCCAACTCCTTGCGGACGGATGAATCGAATAACATCAAAAGCTCATTTCAATCGAGACGGATTATGAACTTTCAAGCTCTGGCGGCCACCGCCGATGGACTTGCCGCCGTCGCGGCGGACACGCTGATCGCGGTCCTGCTGGCGAACGGTGAAGGAAAGACGGGCGACGCCGCCCTGGATGCCGTGCTGGCCCCCCTGGTCAAGCAAGGCGATCTCGAGTTCAAGGCCGGGCGCACGCTGTACCTGAATGCGCCCGAGGGGTTCAAGGCCGTGCGGCTGGTGCTCACCGTGGCCAAGAATGGTTCGGCCAAGGCCTTCCGCGCTGCCGTGTCGGCCGCCCTGGCCCTGCTGAAGGGGCGCGGCGTGAAGCACCTGGCGGTGAGCCTGGTGGGGGCCGCGCCGGAGGCCGGACACGCCGAAGCCCTGGTGCTGGCGGTGGACCAACACGCCTATCTCTACACGGCCACCAAGCCTTCGGCCGAGAAGCCGGTGCTGCCGGTCAAGGTGTCGATGCTGGCAGACAAGGCCAGCCTGCCGTCCGTCAAGGCCGGTCTGGCGCTGGGTGAGGGCATTGCCGCTGGCGTGGGCTTGGCGCGCGAGTGCGCCAACCTGCCGGCCAACATCTGCACGCCGACCTACCTGGGCGAGCAGGCCAAGGCGCTCGGCACCGAGTTCGATCTGAGCGTCCAGGTGCTGGACCGCAAGGCCATCGAGAAGCTGGGCATGGGCTCCTTCCTGGCCGTGGCCAAGGGCTCCGAGGAGCCGCCTCGGTTCATCGTCATCGAATACCAGGGCGCGGCCAAGAAGGACGCTCCGCTGGTGTTGGTGGGCAAGGGCATCACCTTCGACACCGGTGGCATCTCGCTCAAGCCTGGTGCCGACATGGACGAGATGAAGTTCGACATGTGCGGCGCGGCCAGCGTGCTGGGGACCGTGCGGGCCGTGGCCCAGCTCAAGCCCAAGGTCAACCTGGTGGCGCTGATCCCGACCTGCGAGAACATGCCCAGCGGCTTGGCCGTCAAGCCGGGCGATGTGGTGACCAGCATGTCGGGCCAGACCATCGAGATCCTGAATACCGACGCCGAGGGGCGCCTGATCCTCTGCGACGCACTGACCTATGCCGAGCGCTTCAAGCCGGCGGCCGTGGTGGATGTGGCGACGCTGACGGGCGCCTGCGTGGTGGCCCTGGGCCATCACCATGCCGGTCTGTTTGCCGCCGATGACACCCTGGCGGCCGACCTGCTGACAGCCTCCACGGTGGCGTTGGATCCCTGCTGGCGCATGCCGCTGGACGAGGAGTACGACGAAGCCCTGAAGAGCAATTTCGCCGACATGGCCAACGTGGGCGTGCGCGCGGGTGGTGCGATCACGGCGGCGAAGTTCCTGCAGCGCTATGCGAAGCAGTACCCCTGGGCCCACCTGGACATCGCGGGCGTGGCCTACCGCAGTGGGCCCCAGAAGGGGGCGACGGGCCGGCCGGTGGGTCTGCTGACGCACTTCGTGCTGTCGCGCGCGGCCAAGCGCTGAGGCCGGCAGGCGGACCGATGGCACAGATCGTCTTTTTGACGGGGGTGCAGGACCGGATTGCGCTGGCTCAGCGCCTGGTGCGCAAGAAGGTCCACGCCGGGGGACGCGTCTGCGTGCTGGGCGCCACCCCGGACCTGCGCCGGCTCAGTGCGGCGCTGTGGACGGAGCCTCAGCTGGACTTTCTGCCCCATGTGCACACCCGTGTGTCACCGGCCCCGCTGACGCAGGAACTGACCCCGGTGTGGCTGGTTGAGCAGGCTGTCGAGGGGCTGGGCTGCGACAGCGTCATCAACCTCGGCGTGGATCTGGTCGACTGGACCGCTCGCTTTGAGCGCGTGGCCGAGATCGTCGGCCTGGATGACGAAGACCGGCGGGCCGGCCGCCAGCGCTGGAAGGCCTATGAACAGGCCGGACATGCGCTGGTACACCATGCCGGCGGGTGAAGTTGCATGGGGCATCGGCCCCCTTGGCATGGGGATTGCGTAGGCTCAGGCAGGCAGTTGACGAGCGCCGATGGACCTGGGGGGAAGCCCTTGGTGCACACCGGTTTCGCAGCGATCGTTTTGGAGTATCGTTGCCCGCTCGTTGAGCGCTGTGATCCCCTTTGACATCTCATTTCACCCTTTGAAGAGGTTCGAACCTATGCAAGTCAAACTGAATGTGATCGTTTCGGCTGCTGTGGCCTTGATGGCCGGCTCGGTGTACGCCGAGGACCTGGTGGTCAAGATCGGTCACGTCGGCCCGACCAGCGGCAGCATTGCCCACCTGGGCAAGGACAACGAGAACGGTGCGCGCATGGCCGTTGACGAACTGAACGCCAAGGGCGTGACGATCGGTGGCAAGAAGGCCAAGTTTGTGCTGCTGGCGGAAGATGACGCAGCGGACCCGAAGCAAGGCACGGCGGCGGCGCAGAAGCTGGTGGACGAGAAGGTGAACGGCGTGATCGGCCACCTGAACTCGGGCACGACGATCCCGGCCTCGAAGATCTACTCGGACGCGGGCATCCCGCAAATCTCGCCGTCGGCGACGAACCCGAAGTACACCCGCCAAGGCTTCAAGACCACGTTCCGCGTGGTGGCCGATGACGTGCACCTGGGCGGCACGCTGGGCAAGTACGCGGTGCAGACGCTCAAGGGCAAGACCGTGGCTGTGATCGACGACCGCACGGCCTACGGCCAAGGCGT
>JAYSCA010000208.1:0-5048 GCA_041915165.1 Ideonella sp. | reverse complement strand
CAGGATGCGCCGCATCATCGTGGAGGCCACGGCCAGGAAGTGGCCACGGTTGCGCCAGGCGGTGCGGTTCTGCTCGGCCATGCGGAACCAGGCTTCGTGGGTCAGCGCGGTGGCGCTCAGCGTGTGGCCGGCCCGTTCCTGGCGCATGTGGCTGCGCGCCATGCGCCTGAGTTCGTCGTAGAGCAGGGCGAACAGGCGCTGGCTGGCGGCGGGATCGGGCTGGTCCAGCTGCTGCAGCCACTGGGTCAGGGAAGCGTCGTCGGCGGCGGACATCGGACCAGAACCGGCAGAAGTGGGATGTGCCGGGATTGTGGCCCGATGCGATGATGCGCGACACCGGCAGACAGGGGAGGGGAGCCCGATGAGCCGCAGCGAAGAGGCCGCCCCCTGGGCGACCGTCAAGGGATGGCTGGCCCAGGCGCTGGCCCAGCCTGCGGCACAACGCACCGCGTGGCTGGCGGCGCTGCGCGCCAGCGGCGAGGTGCCGGCCGCGGTGCTGGACGAGCTGGCCAGCCTGCTGGCCCATCTGCCCACCGAGGACGAGACCGACACCGACCGCTGGGGCACACCGTTGTGGGCCGGGCTGGACGTGCGGGAGCTGGACGAGGACCGCCCGCCCGAGGCCGACGACACCCTGCTGCGGCCAGGCCAGCGCCTGGGCCCCTGGGAAGTGCTGGGCCTGCTGGGACGGGGCGGCATGGCCGAGGTGATGCTGGCCCGCCGGGCCGATGGCGCCTGGGAGGGCGAGGCGGCCATCAAGGTGCTGCGCCGGGGCATGGATTCGGCCGCCATCCTGGCCCGCTTCGCGCTCGAGCAGCGGACCCTGGGCCGCCTCAGCCACCCGCACATCGCCCGCCTGCTCGATGCGGGCCGCACCGCCCAGGGCCAGCCCTACTTCGTGATGGAGCGGGTGCAGGGCCTGCCCATCGACCGGGCCTGCGCCGGCCGCAGCCTGGCGCAGCGGCTGGACCTGTTCCTGCAGCTGGCCGATGCGGTGGCCTTCGCCCACCGCCAGCTGCTGGTGCACCGCGACCTCAAACCCAGCAATGTGCTGGTCACGCCCGAGGGCCAGGTCAAGCTGCTGGACTTTGGCATTGCCAAGGCGCTGGAGCCCGGCCCGGCCGACGCCGGCCTGACCCAGACCGGGCCGCGTCCCTTCACGCCCCACTACGCCAGCCCGGAACAGGTGCGGGGCGAGCCCATCGGCACCGGCACCGATATCTACAGCCTGGGCGTGCTGCTCTATGTGCTGTTGACCGGGCTGCGCCCCACCGGCCGCGGCGCCACCACGCCACAGCAGGCCGCCCGCAGCGTGCTGGAGGAAACGCCCACCCGGCCCAGCGCGCTCAGCCTGCAGGAGGTGGGCGACCCGCAGTGGCTGCAGACCCGCCGCCACCTGCGCGGCGACCTGGACAACATCCTGCTCAAGACGCTGGAGAAGGCGCCTGAGCGGCGCTACCCCAGCGTGGAGGCGCTGGCGGCGGACGTGCGCGCTTACCGGGACGGCTACCCCGTCTCGGCCCGCGCGCCCGGCTGGCGCTACCGGGCGGGCAAGTTTGTCGGCCGCCACCGCCTGCCGGCGGCGCTGGCGGCGCTGGCGCTGGTCTCGCTGTGCAGCGGGCTGGGCGCCGCCTTGTGGCAGGGCCAGCAGGCCCGCCAGGCCCGTGACGAGGCCCGCGCCCAGCTGGCCGCGCTCAAGGGCATCACCACCGAGCTGGTCTTTCGCTACGGTGACACCACCACCACCCTGCCCGGTGGCCCGCAGGCCCAGGAGGCCATGCTGCGCGAAACCCTGGCTCAGCTGGAGAGCCTGTCGCGCCAGCTGCCCGGTGACCGCGACCTGCAGGCCTTGATCGCCTCCACGCTGGGCCGTCTGGCCGAGCTGCAGGGCAACCAGACCCTGGCCGCCCCCGAGCGGGCCGACGAGGCGCGCGCCACCGTGGCCCGCGCGCTGGCGCTGGGCGAGGCGCTGTGGGAGAGCCACGGCCGAGACTGGCGCTTTGCCGTCTGGCATGGCCGCACCCTGGCCATCCAGGCCCAGCTCGACCGTCTGCGCGGCGAACCTGCCCAGGGCGTGGTCGCTTTGCAGACCTCCATCGCGCGCCTGGGCCAGACCCTGGCCAGCGAGACCAGCGTGCCGGGCCGGGCCCACCTGCTGGCGGTGCGCAGCGGGGCGCTGCTGCTGCGGGCCCAGCTGCAGGACCAGGTGACGCTGGCCAGCCTCAACCAACCGCAAGCGGCCTTGCGCGACTACGCCCTGGCCGAGCAGGACCTGCGCGCCATGCTGGCCGACCACGCGATGCTGGCCGAGCTGGATCGCCAGGCGGTGCCGGGCGACCCGGCCACCGAGGCCTACCTGAGCCATCAACTGGGCACCGTGCTGGGCGGCCGGGCCCTGGTGCACCTGCGGCTGGAGGACCTGCCGGCGATGCGCCGCGAGGCCGAGGCCGCGCTGGCGCTGCGGCGCGCCAACCTGGCCCGCGAACCGCGCAACCTGGGCTGGCGCGACGGCCTGATGGTCGAGGCCAACACCCTGTCCATCGCGCTGATCCGCCTGGGCGAGCCGGGTCCGGCGCTGGAGGCCGCGCGTCTGGCCTGGGACACCGCCGCGGCCCTGGCCCGCGAGCAGGGGCCGACCAGCAAATGGGCCGGCGCGCCGCCGTTCCTGGCGCCGCAGTGGGGCCGGGCGCTGGCGCTCAACGGCCGCCATGCCGAGGCCCTGCCGGTCTACGACCAAGCCATCGGGCTGTGGGCTGGACGCCTGGCGCAGGGCGCCAACCCCAACGCCCAGCGCCGCCTGGCCTGGGTGGAGGTGCTCAAGGCCCGCTCGCTGGCCGCGCTGGGCCAGCGCGAGGCAGCGGCGGCGCTGGCCCAGCGGGCCGTGCAGGCGCTTGCGCCGCTGCAGGAGCACCCGGAGCAGGGGCGGGAGGCGCTCTTGGCCCGTGCCGAGGGCGCGGCCCTGCTGGCCCAGCTGCGGCCGGCCCAGGCGGACGCGTGGCGGCGCCAGGGCCTGGACGCCTTGACGCGGGCCCAGGCCCTGCGCCCGCTGGCGGCCGACCACCAGGCCTTGCGCCAGCACCTGTTGGCCGGCTGACGGCGTGACACGCCGTGGCCGTGAGCCGTGGTGGCGGAACTTCCGGCGTAAGCGGGGGAGAGGTCCTTCGGCCACTGGGGCCGGAGCCTCTGCCCACCTCACTGCACAGGAGTCCTCCCATGTCCGTTCTGAACCAACGCCGCCTGCCTGCCCTGGCCCTGGCCTGCGCCACCACCGTGCTGACCGCCTGTGGCGGCGGCGGTGACGGCAGCCCAGACACCACCGAGGGCACGGGTGGCACCGCCACCGCGCCGCTGGCGCTGAGCTGCAACACCGCGGCCTACCAGGCCGGCGCGGTGGTGTTGCCCACGGCCGACCAACTGGCCGCCTACGCGGGCACCTTCCAGGTGACCGAGGGCCACTACGACGCGGCCTACAACTTCGTCGCCAGCGGCAGCGGCACGCTGGTGATCGCGCCCAACGGGGCGGTCACCTACCAGGGCGTGGCCTACACCCCCAGCTCGGCCTGCCGGGATGTGGCGGTGGGCCCGTACGGTCAGCTGCTCTACCTGTTCGTGGGGCAGGGCCACCTGGAAATCGCCACGGCGCCGCAGGCCGGCCTGGGCCAGGCCTGGGGCTCCTCGCCCGTGGATGGCACGACCGTCCTCACCAACGGAACGAAGTGAGCGGCCAGCGGCTCAGCGGGCGCGGCGGGCCTTCACCGCGTCGCTGAGCACCTTCAGCATGCCCACCGAGTCGTCCCAGCCGATGCAGGCGTCGGTGATGCTCTGGCCGTAGCAGAGCGCGCGCGGGTCGTCCTTGCCGGGGCTGAACTTCTGCGCGCCGGCCACCAGGTTGCTTTCCACCATGACGCCGAAGATCTGCTGGCTGCCGCCGGCCAGTTGGCCCGCGATGTCGCGCGCGACGTCCAGCTGGCGCTGGTGCTGCTTGCTGGAGTTGGCGTGGCTGCAGTCCACCATCAGGCTGGGGTGCAGCTTGGCAGCTTCCAGTTCGGCGCAGGCGGCCTTGACGTGCTCGGCGCTGTAGTTGGGCGCCTTGCCGCCACGCAGGATGACGTGACAGTCCTTGTTGCCGCTGGTGCGCACGATGGCGACCTGGCCGTTCTTGTGCACCGACAGGAAGTGGTGCGGCCGGCTGGCGGCCTGGATCGCGTCGACCGCGATCTTCAGGTTGCCGTCGGTGCCGTTCTTGAAGCCGATCGGGGCCGACAGGCCCGAGGCCAGTTCGCGGTGCACCTGACTTTCGGTGGTGCGCGCGCCGATGGCGCCCCAGGCGATCAGGTCGCCGATGTACTGCGGGCTGATGGTGTCCAGGAACTCGCTGGCCGCCGGCACGCCCAGGCGGTTGATCTCGACCAGCAGCTGACGGGCGATGCGCAGGCCCTCGTCGATGCGGAAGCTCTGGTCCAGGTAGGGGTCGTTGATCAGGCCCTTCCAGCCCACCGTCGTGCGCGGCTTTTCGAAGTACACGCGCATCACGATTTCCAGCGTGTCCTGGTACTCGTCGCGCAGGTCCTTGAGGCGCCGGGCGTAGTCCACGGCCGCGGCCGGGTCGTGGATCGAGCAGGGCCCGATGATGACCAGCAGCCGGTCGTCACGGCCGGTCATGATGTCACGCACGGCGCGACGGGTGTGCTTGACCAGCTTCTCAACCGGCGTGCCGGCGATGGGGAAGAAGCGGATCAGATGCTCGGGCGGCGGCAAGGGAATGACCTCCTGGATGCGCTCGTCGTCGGCTTCGCTGGTGCGGTTGCTGGGCACCAGGGGCTGGCGGACTTCGGTGGGAGTGGTGGCTTTGGCGTTCATCGGGGTTGCTTGCGGTGGGCCGGACCGGCGAAAAAAAACCGCCGGGGGTTCCGGCGGTTTTCTGGGGGATTCGCGTGGGTTCAGGTGCGCGCGTTTGCCTCTCCAGCCGCCAGACGGGGCGAGAACCAGTAAAAGGCAAAGAAAAATCGTTGGGCACGCATGACAGCGCCGAATGTATCACATCAATC
>JAYSCA010000207.1:0-5051 GCA_041915165.1 Ideonella sp. | reverse complement strand
TGCACCTGCACCCGCCCCCACGGTGTGCCCGCCTCCGGCTGGGCCAGGCAGGCCTCCTGCATCACCACGGCATCGGCGCCCTCCGGCAAGGGGGCCCCGGTGAAGATGCGCGCGGCCGTGCCGGCCACCAACGGCGTGCCGGCATGGCCGGCGGCAATGCGCTGGCTCACCGCCAGCACGGTGCCCGGCTGGGCCACATCGGCGCTGCGCACGGCGTAGCCGTCCATCGCACTGTTGTCGCAGGGTGGCACATCCACCCGCGCCTGCACCGGGGCCGCCAGCACACGCCCCAGCCCATCGAACAGCGACACCGTTTCGGTCGCCTGGCACCGATGGCTGGCCGCCAGCTCGGCCAGTTGCGCCAGCACCGCCTCCAGCGCCAACAAGGGCGGCCGGGCAGAAGGAGATGAATCAGCCATGGTGAGGGGGATGGTAGAGGTAGCGTTCACCGCTGGCCAGCAGATGGCGCACCAGCGACGCGGGTTCATTCAGGTCCAGCACCGGCACCCGGGGCGCCACGGGCAGCGAAGCCGGGTCATCGGTGATGACGGCCACGACCTGCGGGTCGTGCGGGAACAGCGGCTCGCGCCCCGCCGGCCCCACCCCGTCACGCCACACCTCGACCTTGGGCAGGTCCTCGTGCTTGAAACCTTCGACCAGCACCCAGTCGCAGGGGCTCAGTTCGGCAATCAGCGCGTGCGGATCCAGGGCCTGCGGTTGGTCGAACTCGCGCATCAGCGCCAGCCGCTGGCTGTTGGCCACCAGCACCTCGCCGGCCCCAGCCTGGCGGTGGCGCCAGCTGTCCTTGCCGGGGTGGTCGATGTCGAAGCGGTGGTGGGCATGCTTGATCACCGAGACCCGCTGCCCTGCGGCACGCAGGCCGGCGATCACGCCTTCCAGCAACGTGGTCTTGCCCATGCCGGACGCGCCGCAGACACCGATCACCCGCATGACCGCGCCAGAAACCTCGCGCCTCAAGCCTGGCAATGTTCGGCCACGAAGGCCTTCACCACGTCGACCTGGGCCGGCACCACGGTGAAGCGCTTGGGCAGGGCCTCCAGGCCCGCCAGCACGGCCGGCCGTTCGGGCTCACGGCCCAGCGCCTCGCGGATCGTCGCGGCGAACTTGGTCGGCAGCGCCGTCTCCAGCACGATCATCGGCACGCCCGCCTCGACATGCTCGGCGGCGACCTTCACGCCATCGGCGGTGTGCGGATCGACCAGGGTGCCAAAGCGCTCCCAGGTGCTGCGGATGGTGGCCAACCGGTCGGCATGGGTGCTCTTGCCCGACTGGAAGCCGAAGTCGGCCACATGGGCGCGTTCCTCGGCATTCAGCGTGAAGACGCCTTCGCGGGCCAGGGTGTCACCGAACAGGGTCCGCACCCGGGCGCCGTCGCGGCCCAGCAGGTCGCAGACAAAGCGCTCGAAATTGGACGCCTTGGAGATGTCCATCGACGGGCTGCTGGTCTCGTGCGTCTCGGCGCTGCCGCGCACCCGGTAGCTGCCGGTGCGGAAGAATTCGTCGAGCACATCGTTCTCGTTGGTCGCCACCACCAGGTGCTTCACCGGCAGGCCCATCATGCGGGCCACATGGCCGGCGCAGACGTTGCCGAAGTTGCCGGAGGGCACGCAGAAGCTGACCTGCTCGCTGTTGCCCTTCGTGGCCTGGAAGTAGCCGGCGAAGTAGTACACCACCTGGGCCAGCAGCCGCGCCCAATTGATCGAGTTGACGGTGCCGATCTTGTACTGGCGCTTGAAGGCCAGGTCGTTGGACACGGCCTTGACGATGTCCTGCGCATCGTCGAACACGCCTTCCACCGCCAGGTTGTGGATGTTGGCGTCCTGCAGGCTGAACATCTGGGCCTGCTGGAACGGGCTCATGCGGCCGTGCGGGCTGAGCATGAAGACCCGCACGCCCTTCTTGCCGCGCATGGCGTATTCGGCCGCGCTGCCGGTGTCGCCCGAGGTGGCGCCCAGGATGTTGAGCTGCTCGCCGCGCCGGGCCAGTTCGTACTCGAACAGGTTGCCCAGCAGCTGCATGGCCATGTCCTTGAAGGCCAGGGTCGGCCCGTTGGACAGCGCCTCGATCATCAGGCCCGAATCACCCAGGCGGCGCACCGGCACGATGGCCTCGCTGCCAAAGACCTCGGCGGTGTAGGTCTTGTCGACCAAGGCCTTCAGATCGGCAGCCGGGATGTCGTCGATGTAGAGCGAGAGGATCTCGAAGGCGAGCTCGGCATAGCGCAGGCCGCGCCAGCGCGCCAGCGTCGCCGCGTCCACCTTCGGGTAGGCCACCGGCAGGTACAGGCCACCATCCGGCGCCAGGCCTTCCAGCAGGATCTCGCAGAAGCGGCGCTCGGTCTTGTCGCCACGGGTGCTGATGTACTTCATGATCGCTCCCGGGCCGTTCAGGCCAGCTCTTCCTTGCGCAGGCTGACGATGGGGGCCAGCACAGTCGGCAGGGCCTGCATCTTGGCCTGGGCGGCGCGCAGCCGACCTTCGATGGTCTTGTGCGTCAGGATGATCAGGTCGGTCTGACGCTCGCCATCCTCGGATTCACGCTGCAGCACCGCGTCGATCGAGATGCCGTTGTCGGCCAGGATGCCGGTGATCTCGGCCAGCACGCCGGCCTCGTCGGCCACCCGCAGGCGCAGGTAGAACGAGGTCTGCACGGCCTCGATCGGCAGGATGGGCGTGTCGGCCAGCGCGTCAGGCTGGAAGGCCAGCGACGGCACCCGGTGGTCGGGCTCGGCGGAGGCCAGGCGGGTGATGTCCACCAGGTCGGCGATCACCGCCGAGGCCGTCGGCTCGGAGCCAGCGCCCTTGCCGTAGTACAGCGTGGTGCCCACCGCATCGGCCTGCACCAGCACCGCGTTCATCGCCCCTTCCACATTGGCGATCAGGCGCTTGGCCGGGATCAGCGTCGGGTGCACGCGCAGCTCGATACCGTCATCGCGGTGCTTGGTGATGCCGAGCAGCTTGATGCGGTAACCGAGTTGCTCGGCATAGCGGATGTCCAGCGCCTGCAGCTGGGTGATGCCCTCGACATGCGCCTTGTCGAACTGCACCGGGATGCCGAAGGCCAGCGCACTCATCAGCGTGACCTTGTGGGCCGCGTCCACGCCCTCGATGTCGAAGGTCGGATCGGCCTCGGCATAGCCCAGCCGCTGGGCCTCCTTGAGCACCACGCTGAAGTCCAGACCCTTCTCGCGCATCTCGGAGAGGATGAAGTTGGTGGTGCCGTTGATGATGCCGGCGATCCACTCGATGCGGTTGGCCGTCAGGCCCTCGCGCAGCGCCTTGATGATGGGGATGCCGCCAGCCACTGCGGCCTCGAAGGCCACCGTGACGCCCTTCTCCCGCGCGGCGGCGAAGATCTCGCTGCCATGCACGGCCAGCAGCGCCTTGTTGGCGGTGACCACATGCTTGCCTGCGGCGATGGCCTCCAGCACCAGGGCCTTGGCCACGCCGTAGCCACCGATCAGCTCGACGACGATGTCGATCTCGGGGTTGGCAATCACCTCCCGCGCATCGCCCACCACCTTCACGCCGTCGCCCACGATGCTGCGCGCACGCTCGGTGTCCAGGTCGGCCACCATGGTGATCTCGATGCCCCGGCCGGCGCGGCGCCGAATCTCCTGCTGGTTGCGCTGCAGGACATGGAAGGTACCGGAACCGACGGTGCCGATGCCGAGAAGGCCGACCTGGATGGGTTTCATGCGATGACTCAGTCTGTGGAACGCGGGAAAGGGATTGTCGACGACCGCGGCTCAGGTGCCGTGACGCTTGCGATAGCGGTCGAGGAAGCGCGCAATGCGCCCGATGGCCTCGGTCAGGTCGTCGGTGTTGGGCAGGAACACGACGCGGAAGTGGTCCGGGTCGGGCCAGTTGAAGCCGGTGCCCTGCACGATCAACACCTTCTCCTGGGCCAGCAGGTCGTAGGCGAACTGCTGGTCGTCGGCGATCGGGTACATCTTCGGATCCAGGCGCGGGAACATGTAGAGCGCCGCCTTGGGCTTGACCACGCTGACGCCCGGGATCTGGGTCAGCAGGTCATAGGCCAGGTCGCGCTGACGGGCCAGCCGGCCGCCCGGCGCCACCAGGTCCTTGATGCTCTGGTAGCCGCCCAACGCGGTCTGGATCGCCAGCTGGCCGGGCGTGTTCGCGCACAAGCGCATCGAGGCCAGCATGTTCAGGCCCTCGATGTAGTCCTTGGCGCGCTTCTTGTCGCCAGACACCACCATCCAGCCAGAACGGTAGCCGCAGGAGCGGTAGTTCTTCGACAGCCCGTTGAAGGTCAGGAACAGCACATCCTCGGCCAGCGAGGCAATGCTGGTGTGGGTCACGCCGTCGTAGAGCACCTTGTCGTAGATCTCGTCGGCGAACACGATCAGGCCATGCTCGCGCGCGATGTCCACGATGCCCTGGAGGATCTCCACCGGGTACAGCGCACCGGTCGGGTTGTTCGGGTTGATCAGCACCAGCGCCTTGGTGTGCGGCGTGATCTTGGCGCGCATGTCGTCCAGATCCGGCAGCCAACCGCTGCCTTCGTCGCAGCGGTAATGCACCGGCGTGCCGCCCGACAGCGACACCACGGCCGTGTAGAGCGGGTAGTCGGGCGACGGGATCAGCACCTCGTCACCGGCATCCAGCAGGGCGTTCATGCTGAAGGCGATCAGCTCGGACGCGCCATTGCCCAGGTAGACGTCATCGACCGTGACGCCCTTGATGCCCTTCTCCTGGCAGTAGTGCACCACGGCCTTGCGCGGCGCGAACAGCCCCTTGCTGTCGGTGTAGCCGGCGGCATCGGGCAGGTTGCGGATCATGTCCTGGATGATCTCGTCAGGCGGCAGCAGGCCGAACGCGGCCACATTGCCGATGTTCAGCTTGATGATCTTCTGACCTTCATCTTCCATCTGGCGGGCCTTGTCCAGCACAGGCCCCCGGATGTCATAACCTACGTTTTCAAGCTTGCTGGACTTGGCTATCGGTTTCAAACCGCAATCTCCTGCAATGCCCCTGCACTTGGGTGTGCTCTTAGGTCGGGGAAAC
>JAYSCA010000206.1:0-5087 GCA_041915165.1 Ideonella sp. | reverse complement strand
GTCCGGCTCATAGCCGAACTCCTGCAGGTGCTGACGCGAGATGCGGTTCATCTTGTTGATCGTCTCGATCATGTGAACCGGGATGCGGATGGTGCGGGCTTGGTCGGCGATCGAGCGGGTGATGGCCTGACGGATCCACCAGGTGGCGTAGGTCGAGAACTTGTAGCCGCGGCGGTATTCGAACTTGTCCACCGCCTTCATCAGACCGATGTTGCCTTCCTGGATCAGGTCGAGGAACTGCAGACCGCGGTTGGTGTACTTCTTGGCGATCGAGATCACCAGCCGCAGGTTGGCCTCGATCATCTCCTTCTTGGCATCGCGCGAGGCCCGTTCGCCCTCGTTCATGCGCTTGTTGATGCCCTTCAGGTCTTCAATCGGCACCACCGCACGGGCCTGCAGGTCGATCAGCTTTTGCTGCAGTTCCTGCACGGCGGGCAGGTTGCGGCCCAGCACCGCGCTGTAGGGCTTGGCGTTGGCAATTTCCTTCTCGGCCCACTTCAGGTTCAGCACGTTGGGCGGGAAGTTCTTGATGAAGTGCTCTTGCGGCATGCCGCACTTGTCGACCACGATCTTGCGGATTTCGCGCTCATAGCGGCGCACGTCATCCACCTGCGAGCGCAGGATGTCGCACAGCTTCTCGATGGTCTTGACCGTGAAGCGGATGGTCATCAGCTCGTCGCTGATGGCCTGCTGGGCCTTGTTGTAGGCCTGCGACTTGTAGCCTTCCTTCTCGAAGGCCTTGCGCATCTTGTCGAAGTTCGTACGCAGTTCGGTGAACTTGGCCAGCGCCGCCACCTTCAGCTCTTCGAGCTTCTTGGTCAGCGCTTTGGAGCCGCCGTTGCCGTCGTCGTCATCGTCTTCGTCGAATTCGTCGAAGTCTTCTTCGGCCACGTAGTCATCGGCCTCGTCCTCGGCCACGAAGCCGTCCACCACCTCGGAGATCTGCATCTCACCGGCGGCGATCTTGTCGGCCATGCCCAGGATCTCGGCGATGGTCGTCGGCGAGGCCGAGATGGCCAGCATCATGGCCTGCAGGCCACCTTCGATGCGCTTGGCGATCTCGATTTCGCCTTCCCGGGTCAGCAGTTCGACCGAGCCCATTTCGCGCATGTACATGCGCACGGGGTCGGTGGTGCGGCCGAATTCCGAATCGACGGTGGACAGTGCCGCTTCGGCCGCTTCTTCGGCTTCTTCCTCGGTGGCGGTCGAGGTGGCGCCGCCGGCGATCAGCAGCGTGGCCGCGTCGGGCGCTTGTTCATAGACGGCAATGCCCATGTCGTTCAACATGGACACGATGGCTTCCAGGATCTCGTTCTCGACCAGCTTCTCGGGCAGGTGGTCGTTGATTTCCTGATGGGTCAGGTAGCCGCGCGTCTTGCCCATCTTGATGAGGGTCTTGAGCTCCTGGCGGCGCTTGGCGACTTCCTCTTCGGTCAGGGCGGTTTCGTCCAGGCCGAACTCGCGCATCAGCGCGCGCTCCTTGGCGCGGCTGACCTTCATGCGCAGCGGCTTGGCCTTGGGCTTTTCTTCACCCACTTCCACTACATCGACGGCTTCCGTGGTGTCGACCTCGGCCTCGACTTCACCTTCGAGATCGGCTTCGATGTCGCTCAGGTCGTCTTCCACCAGCTCCTCGGCGTCCGCCTTCTTCTTGCTGGTGGTTTCCGCCTTGGGCTTGCGTCCCCGCTTGGCCTTGCCTTCCTCGGCAGTGGCCGTCTTGGCCTTGGTGGCACGGGTCTTCACCGGCTGCAGCTCCTCGGCCTCGGCAGCGGGCTTGGCAGTCTTGGCGGCGGTCTTCTTCGCGGTCATGCAAATCCTTGAGGTGTGAATCGGGATCAGGTCCGACGGCTGGCCAACGCACGCGGCGGCCTGGAATCAGGCCATTCCATTCAACGAAAGGCGTGCGCAAGCGACGGCATCACACACATGGGGACGCCCGCCGAACAGGCAAGATCGCGGGGACGTTGATCGAATCTGCAGCCCTGGCGGGGGAGGTGGCCGATGTCTGACCCGTGTCGCGGGTGGCCTGGACCGGAGGTGCTGCTGTCCCTCTTGCCGAAAGAGTTTTGGATTATACCCAATCCGGCTTGGAAATGCGGCGCAGCAGCCCAGGTCCCAACAGGGTTTTGGCTTCAGCTGGCGCTGGCGCTTGAGGGCTGGGCCAGGCGCAGCTTGACTTCGCGCCACTGCCGGTCCAGCTCCCGGTAACGGGCCAGCAGGTCGGGCTGCTGGGCCGCTTCGGCCAGCAGGGCCTGCATCTCGCGGGCCAGTTCGCGTTCCATCAGCACGTCCAGTGCGCGGCGCAGGTCCTCGGGCGTGGCCCCCGGGTCGGCATCGCCATCGGCAATGCCGCGGGCCTCGTCGTCCAGGCCGGGGTCCTGGGCCAGTACCTCCTTCAGTACGGCCCAGGGGCGCGGGCCGTGCTCGGCCAGGTCCCGTTCCAGCCAGGCGGCCAGGGGGCCGTGGGGCGGCGGCAGGGCATGCAGGAACTCCTGCTCCACCGGCGGCAGGTCCAGCCACCAGGCCGGCTGGCCAAACAGCATCTGCACCACCCGGTCCTCCGGTCGCTTGGGGGGCAGGCGGCGCGAACTGAAGCCACCGGCCGGGCGCGCGTCCCGGTTCCGCCCGGGGAAGGGGCGGCGGGGCCAGGAGCGGCCGGGCTGGGCGGCGGGGGCTGCGCCGGGCGGCGTGCCGTCCGGCGATTCGGCCGGTGCGGGCCGGGGGCGGGGCGTGCCCTCGTGCCAGAGCCGGGCCAGTTCCTCGGTTGGCAGACCGCCCATGCGTGCCAGTTCGCCCTGCAACTGCAGCTTCAGCGCCCCGTCGGGCAGGGCCTGCCAGAGGGGCTTGGCCTGGGCCAGCATGCGGGCCCGGCCTTCGGCGGTGGCCAGGTCGCACTCGGCGGCCACGTGGTCGAGCAGCTGGCGCGACAGCGGCACCGCGTCCCGCACCTGGGCTTCGAAGGCCTGGGGGCCGAAGGCCCGCACATAGCTGTCCGGGTCGTGCTCGGGCGGCAGGAACAGGAAGCGGAAGCTGCGGGTGTCGCTGGCGTGGGGCAGGGCGGCTTCCAGTGCCCGCCCGGCGGCCCGGCGCCCGGCGGCGTCGCCGTCGAAGCTGAACACCACCTGCTCGGTGAAACGCAGCAGCTTGTGCACGTGCTCGCCGGTGCAGGCCGTGCCCAGCGTGGCCACCGCATTCGGAAAGCCCAGCTGGGCCAGGGCGACGACGTCCATGTAGCCCTCGGTCACCAGCACATAGCCCTTTTCGCGCAGGCCGCTGCGCGCCTCATACAGGCCGTAGAGCTCGCGCCCCTTCACGAACACCGGCGTTTCCGGGGAGTTCAGGTACTTGGGCTCGCCCTTGTCCAGCACCCGGCCGCCAAAGGCGATGGTCTCACCCTTGACATTGCGGATCGGGAACATGATGCGGTCGCGGAAGCGGTCGTAGCGGCGCTGTTCTTCGCCGTCCTCGCCATGCAGGATCACCAGCCCGGCCTCAACCAGCAGCGGGTCGTCATAGCGTGCGAAGGCGCTGGCCAGACCATGCCATCCATCCGGGGCATAGCCCAGGCCGAAGCGCTGGGCGATCTCGCCGCTCAGACCGCGGCCCTTCAGGTAGGCGATGGCCCGCTGCGAGCCCTTGAGCTGGTGCCGGTAATGCTGGGCGGCTCGCTCCAGCACCTCGCTGAGCGTGCGTTGGCGTTGGCGCTGTTCGGCGGCCGCGACCTGCTCCTCGACGCTGCGCTGGTCCTCGGGGACCTGCATGCCCACCTGCTGGGCCAGGTCCTGCACGGCCTCCACGAAGCTCATGCCGTGCAATTCGGTCAGGAAGCGGATGGCATCGCCGTGCGCGCCGCAGCCGAAGCAGTGGTAGGTCTGCCGCGTCGGGCTGACGATGAAGCTGGGCGTTTTTTCGCCGTGGAAGGGGCACAGGCCCTTGTGGTTGATGCCGGCCTTTTTCAGCTCGACATGGCGCCCGACGACATCCACGATGTCGACGCGCGAAAGAAGATCTTGGATGAAGCCGTGGGGAATCACGGGGGAAGTCTAGTGCAGGCGCCGAAGCCGCCTGGGGCGGGAAGAAAAAAGGGGCAGCCTTGGCTGCCCCTTGGAAGGTGTCGGAATCAACTGGATGGACACGCTGCGACAGCGACCCGAATCGGCTTGCACCGCCTCAAGGCGTCCCCCTGTGCTGGACCATTTATAGGTGGGTCGCTGTCGCGTGTCCGGATATCGCGATGGACGAAATTCAGATGGCGAAGTCGCTCAGCGACTTGCCTTCGGCCAGCGCGGCTTGCAGCCACTTCGGCTTCAGGCCGCGGCCGGTCCAGGTTTGGTCGGTGGCCGGGTCACGGTATTTGGCGGCGACCTTGCGGGTGCCTTCCGCCTTCGGGGCGGCGGGCGCACGGCCGGCCAGATCGGCGGCGGTCAGGCCATATTCGGCCATCAGCGACTTGACCTTGGCAATCGCGTCGGCACGGGCGGCGCGCTGGGCTTCTGCAATCTGCTTTTCGAGAGCGGCCTTCTGGGCCAGCAGTTCCTGGATGTTCGTCATCGGTTTATCTCCAATCTTGATGGAGCCCGGGGAGGGCGATCGGATGATAGCCGAGGTTTTCCTGGAAATTCAATCGGCAGTGGTTATCTCTTGCAACTGAAGGTGGCCTTTTCCAAACTTTGCGGGGGCAGCGCCCGGAAAACCGCAAAGTCAGGAATAGGTCGCACTGGCAATTTCGCCCGTGCGCCGGCGCTCAGGCCGAGGGCGGCACGTAGCCGGTGGGTTGGTCGGCCGCGCCGGAAAACAGGAACTGCTCCATTTGGCGGGCCAGATACTGGCGCGCCCGGGCATCGGCCAGATTCAGCCGGTTCTCGTTGACCAGCATCGTTTGGTGGCGCTTCCAGAGGTCGAAGGCTTCTTTGCTGATGTTGTCGTAGATGCGCTTGCCCAACTCCCCGGGGTAGGGGGCGAAGTCCAGCCCTTCGGCGTCCTTCTTGAGGTAAGTGCAGTGAACGGTGCGTGCCATGTGTGGTGCGTCTCCGGAGTGCGATGGGGAAATGGATGGGCTCGGCGTCAACCGAGTTTCTTGACCAGAA
>JAYSCA010000205.1:0-5112 GCA_041915165.1 Ideonella sp. | reverse complement strand
GGCCTCGGTGTAGTGCAGGATCAGGTACAGCACGCGGCTGTCCTGGTTCTGCGAGACATGGCTGCGATCGATCTTCAGCGCCGAGGGCAGGGCCTGAATGGCGCCCGGGGCCGGCGTGGCGCAGCCGGCCAACACCGCCAGGGCCGACAGCCCCAGCACGACAGCGGCGCGGCGCGCCCGTTCACTACGTTTTTGCATCACCCGTGATTGTGGTCTGAGCCCAAGGTGGATGGCAGCTTAGAAGCAGCCTGCCGCCGGGGGCCAATGTCAATCCGCGCCGAGGGTATAACCCCCGGTTAAGGCCGGGCGCCTTGGAAGCCGGCCTCTCACCCCGGACCGGGAGCCATGATCATGCCTTCAGGTTATGGGAACCCCTCGCGCTTTCATTGGCCCCGCCCGGGCCGGCTCCGTACCCTTGGCTCCGTTGCAGATTCTTGTTGCGGAGATGAAGACAATCGTCGTGATCGGAGGGGGAATCATTGGCCTGACCACGGCCTGGTCCCTGGTGGAAGCGGGATTCAACGTCCGCGTGATCGAACGCAGCAAGAGCCCTGCAACTGGCGCCAGCCACGCCAACGGCGGGCAGCTGAGCTACCGCTATGTCTCGCCCCTGGCCGACCAGGGTGTGCCGCTGAAGGCGCTCAAATGGCTGCTGGACCCGGACGGCCCGCTGCACTGGCGGCCCGAGGCCGATGCCCACCAGTGGCGCTGGCTGGCCTCCTTCCTGGCCCATTGCCGGGCCCCGGTGAACCAGCGCACCACCGGCCGGCTGCTGGCCCTGGGCGCCCTGAGCCAGGCGGCCTGCGCCGAGTTCGGCACCCGGCTGCCGCTGGCCGAGGCCCATTGGCGCGCCCCCGGCAAGCTGGTGCTGTACCGGCATCAGAAGGATTTCGACCATGCCCGCGCCCGCGTCGAGCGCCAGGGCGCGGGCCCGGAACAGGCCCTGGGCCCGGACGACTGCCGCCGCGTCGAGCCGGCCCTGACCCACAGTCCGGTGGCCTGGGCGGGCGGCATCTTCACCGAAGGCGAGGCGGTGGCCGACTGCCACGCGGTCTGCCTGCAGCTGGCCGCGGCCCTGGCCCAGCATCCGAACTTCGACGGCTTTGTGCAGGCCGAGGTGACGGGCTTCCAGCTGCAACAGCGGCAGGCCCGTGCCGTGCTGACCGACCAAGGCCCCATCGGCGGCGATGAATTCGTGCTGGCGGCCGGCATCGGCAGCCGCGCCCTGGCCGAGACGGTGGGCATCCGCCTGCCGCTCTACCCGCTCAAGGGCTACAGTCTGAGCGCTCCCATCGGCGCGCACCACCATCCACCGGAAGTGAGCGTCACAGATTTCGAGAAAAAAGTGCTGTACACCCGGATCGGACACCAGTTGCGCGTCGCCGCCATGGTGGACTTGGTCGGTCTCCACGAGGAGATCGACCCGCAACGACTCGCGGCCCTGCAACGGGCCGTGCATGCCACCCTGCCCGAGGCGGCCGACTACGCACAGGCCGAGCCCTGGGCGGGGCTGCGTCCGGCCACGCCGGCGGGCGCGCCCATCCTGGGGGCCAGCCCGGTCGAGCACCTCTGGCTCAACGTCGGCCACGGCGCCCTGGGCTTCACCTTCTCGTTCGGCTCGGCCCGCATCCTCAGCCGCCTGATCGCCGGCCAACCCAGCCCGCTGCCCCTGGACGGGCTGCAGCTGCAAGCCGCATGAGCGCGCCCGTCGCCCCGCTGACCGCCGAGACGCTGGCCGAGGCCCTGCGCCAGGCCGTGCTGGCACGCGACTTTGGCACCACCCCCGACATGCTGGAAGGCGGCGGCCCGGTGCGCCACTTCCCCAGCCTGGACCTGGCGGTGGTCGCCTTCCCGGAGGGCGGCGCGCCGGTGGCCGCCAATGTGCTGTTCTCGCGCGATCTGCCGCAGGGCTGGGTGGCCCGCATGGAGCCCGGCTGCGGCCCAGTGGCCAATGTGCGCTACCTGGCCGACCAGACCGACGCGTTGTTCAATTCGGTGGCCTGGCAGCCCGAGGCCCAGTGGAACGCGATGGCCTGGACCCCGCTGCCCAGCGGCGCCCGCCAGCCCGACCCGCAGGCGCCCCGCTTCGTCCAGCCCTACCCGGCCTCGCTGCTCAAGCTGATGGTGTTGGTGGCCGTGGCCCACTGCGTGGACCGCGACGAGGTGCACTGGGACGACGCGTTCGGCTTTGCCGACATGACCCGCCCGGTGCGCACCTGGGCGATGGACATGATGGCCCAGAGCAGCAACGAAGCCACCTCGGCCATGGTGGCGCTGCTGCACCGCTGCGGTCTGATCCGCCGTGAAGGGGGCGTCGAAGTGCACAACGGCTGGCATGCGTGGATGGCCCGCCACGGCCTGCACACCCTGCGCCTGGCCGACACCCAGCCCGACGGCGGCTGGCAGAACCGCGCCGGTGCTGGCGTCGGTCATCTGCAGATGACCGCCTGGGACACGGTGCGCCTGCTGTGGCTGCTGGACCCGCTCGCCCCGCCCGCCCCCTGGCCGCGCCAGGACCCGGGGCCGCTGTTGAGTGCCTCGCAGCTGAAGGTGGTGCTCGACTGCCTGGCCGCCCAGGGCGTGCACGGCATCCTGTCTTCGGCCCTGCTGGCCGGCCTGCCCGGTTGGGTGCCCGGCATCCCGGCCCAGCTGCCGGCGCAGTGGATCGACCGCCAGGGCCACGGCCAGGTGGCCGGCGACCGCTACCCCGGCGACCTGCGCGCCGCCCAGGCCGAAGCCCCGCTGCGCTTTGCCCACAAGACCGGCACCACCGAGAACTACGCCTCCAACGCCGGCATCGTGACCGGCCGCCCCGGCCTGGCCCGGCGCCATTACCTGGTCGCCGTGCTGACCAACCTGGGCACCCGCTACGCCCCGCATCCGCTGGCCTTCAGCACTTGGCGCCTGCCGGCGCTGGGCGCTGCCCTCGACGCCTGGCTGGCCCCGCACCTGGAGCCGAGCAGGAAGCCCGACACCCCATGAGCCGCCACGCCTGGATCCCGCCGCTGCCGCCCGGCGCCTGCCTGGGCCTGGTCGCCCCGGCCGGCCCGACGCCCGGCGAGCAGCTGGCCCCGGTGGAGGCGCTGCTGCGCAGCCAGGGCTGGCAGGTCCGGGTCTACCCCGGCTGCCACGGCCCGGCCCACCTGGACCACCTGGCCGCCGACGACGACCAGCGCCTGGCCGACCTGCACGCCGCCTGGGCCGACCCCGGCGTGCACGCGGTGCTCGCCCTGCGCGGCGGCTATGGCTGCGACCGCCTGCTCGACCGCATCGACCCGGCGTGGATGCGCGCCCATCCCAAGCCGTTGATCGGCTACAGCGACCTGACCGCGCTGCACCTGCTGCGCGACCGCTGGGGCCTGCCCGGCCTGCATGCGCCGATGCCCGGCTCGGACGGCCTGAAGGCCCCGGACGACTGGACCCGGCTGAGCGAGGTCCTGCGCCAGGGTTGGCACGCTGGCGACCGGCTGGCGCCGCCCACGATCCCGCATCCGCTCAACCGGCCCGGCGTGGCCCGTGGCCGGCTGATCGGCGGCAACCTGACGGTGCTGGCCTCGCTGGTGGGCACGCCGTTCGCGGCGCGCACCGAGGGCGCGATCCTGTTCCTGGAAGACGTGGCCGAGCCGCCTTACCGCATCGACCGGCTGCTGGCGCAGCTGCGGCTCTCTGGCGCCTTGCAGGGCGTGGCCGGTTTCTTGCTGGGTGGTTTCACCGAGGCCGACAATGCCGACGCCGTGCTGGCCGACTACCTGCATCCACTGGGTCGGCCGGTGCTGGCCGGCTGGCCCGCCGGCCACACCGTGCCGAACCACGCGCTGCCGCTGGGCGTGCCCGTCGAGATGGATGTGGTGGCGGCCACGCTGCGCCTGCTCGACCCCCTGCCCTGATTCCCCCCACCCCTGCTGCCGATGAAGTTCTCCACCCTGCCGCTGCTGACCCTGGGCTGCCTGCTGTGCGCGCTGGCCGGCCAGCCGGCCCTGGCCGCCCGGCCGCTGGTCTACTGCGCCGACGCCAGCCCCGAGGGCTTCGACCCCTCGCTGTGGGATTCGGCCAGCACCCACAACGTCACCACCCAGATGTTCGAGGGCCTGCTGGCCTTCGAGCGTGGCAGCTCCAGGCTGGTGCCGGCGCTGGCCCAAAGCTGGCAGATCTCGCCCGACGCCCGCACGGTCGAGTTCCATCTGCGCCCGGGCGTGCGCTTCCACACCGAACCCTATTTCACCCCCACGCGGGACTTCAACGCGGACGATGTGCTGTTCACCTTCGGCCGCATGATCGACAAGCAGCACCCGTTCAACCAGGCCTTCCCGGCCACCTTCGTCTACCCGGAGAACCTGGGCCTGGCGCAGATGATCGAGCGCATCGAGAAGGTCGATGCGATGACGGTGCGCTTTCACCTCACGCGGCCCAACGTCAGCTTCCAGAACTACTTCGCGATGGGCTTCGCGGGCATCCACTCGGCCGAGTACGGCGCGCAGCTGCTGCGCCGGGGCCGGGCCAGCCAGATCAACAACCAGCCCATCGGCACCGGCCCCTACCAGTTCAAGTCCTACGCCAAGGACGATGTGGTGCGCATGCAGCCGCACCCGGGCTACTGGGACGGCCGCCAGGCCTCGCCGGCGCTGATCTACAGCATCACCACCGAGCCCAATGTGCGGGTCCAGAAGCTGCTGGCCGGTGAATGCCAGGTCACCGCGCCGATCCGCGACGTGGACATCGCCGCCATCCAGCGCCGGCCCGACATCCGGCTGCTGCAGACCCAGGCGCTCAACGTCTCCTACCTGTCGTTCAACCTGCGCAAGGCCCCGACCAACAACCGGCTGGTGCGCGAGGCGCTGGACATCGCGGTGGACCGCAACACCATCTTCAAGGTGCTGTTCCCGCGCGGTGACGCCACCCAGGCCGTCAGCGCCTTCCCGCCGATGGTGCCGGGCTACAACCACACGCTGAGGAACGAATACAACCCCAGCCGCGCCAAGGCCCTGCTGGCCCAGGCCGGTTACGCCCAGGGCCTGGACATCGACCTCTGGGCCCTGCCGGTCAGCCGCCCCACCAACCCCAACGGCCAGCTGCTGGCCCAGCTGATCCAGGCCGACTGGGCCCGCATCGGCG
>JAYSCA010000204.1:0-5115 GCA_041915165.1 Ideonella sp. | reverse complement strand
CGCGCTGAAGGCCGACAGCGGCTTCAACACCACGCTGCTGGGCCTGGCGCAGCAACTGGCCAGCCTGAACTCCAACCCCTGGCTGAAGCACGTCAACACCGATGCCCAGGGCTACTCGGTGGTGACCCTGACGCCCCAGCAGCTGCGCTGCGAGTTCCGCCAGGTGAACCGGCTGATCGGGACCAGCGCCCCGTCCACCTCGGTCATCGCCCGCACCACCACCGCGGTGGTGAACGCCGGCACGACCGCGGTGACGGTGAGCTGAGGTCCCGCGGGGCCCTCAGCCCCGCTTGATCCGCATCACCTCCCGCGTGGCCTTGCTGCGGGCCTTCCACTGCGCCTGTTGTTCCCGCCGTTGCAGGGCGTCCTGCTCCTGCCGGCGGGCTTCGCGCTGCAGCTTGTGCCAGCTCAGCAGCCGTGCAGGGGCCACCTGCCCACGCACCGCACAGCCGGGCTCGTCCTGGTGCTGGCAATCGCGGAAACGGCACCGCATGGCCAGCTGACCGATGTCGTCGAAGACCCGGGCCAGCTCTGCTTCGTCGGCATCCAGCTGCAAACCACGCAGGCCCGGGGTGTCGATCACACAGGCGCCCGACGGGCAGCGGTGCAGCGAGCGGGCGGTGGTGGTGTGGCGGCCCCGGCCGTCCTGCGCGCGAGCCGCGCCGGTGCGTTGCACGTCACCGTCCGTCGGCCCGACCAGGGTGTTCAGCAGCGTGCTCTTGCCCGCGCCGCTGGAGCCCAGCAGCACCAGCGTACGGCCAGGCTGCAGCCAGGGGGCCAGGGCCTGCGCGGCCTGCGGGCTGCGCCCGTCCAGCGCCAGCACCGGCACCGCGGCCCCTGCCGGACCCAGATGCTGCTGGACCGCCGCCACCCGGCCCAGCGGGTCGGGATGGCAGTCGGCCTGGGTCAGCACCACCACCGGGTCCACCTCGGCCAGGCGCACCAGCGCCAGGTAACGGTCCAACCGCCGCAGGTTGAAGTCGTGGCCGCAGGTCATCACCAGCAGCGCATGGTCCACATGGCTGACCAGGGCCTGGCGCTGGCCACTGGGGTCGCGCCGCACCAGCCGGTGATCGGGCGGCAGCACTGCCACCACCCAACCGGCCTCCGGCGGCGCCGGGCGCATCAGCACCCAGTCGCCCACGGTCAGGTTGTCGCCGTCGACCTGCAGGCGGGCCTGCAAGGCCGGCCACAGCCGGGCTTCATGCTGCGCATGGCCATCGTGCAGGGTGCAGCGGTCGCGCTGAACCGCGGTGACCCGCATCAACCGGTCGGTGGAGTCGGAGCTCAGGTTCAGGGCCTGGGAAACCAAAGATGAATGAAGTCCCAGACGACGCAGAGCGTCGAAATCGTTCGTGTCGAACATGGAAGTCGCTTCCGTGGGCCGGCCACCAGGGGCCAGCCCGGGTGCGCGTGAAGGCGCACAGGGTCAGATGACGCGCCCGCCGCAGGGGCAGGCACGTGACGGCGGAAGGGGCCGTGACCGGAGGGAAGCGAGAGAAGACACCCCGAAGGGGCGGTGCGGGTGGGTCACCCGCGCAGCATCAACCTGCGCTCAACGGGCCACGGCAGAGCGGGCAAGATCCGTGCGTTGCATCATGGTCGTCCTCCTGCGGGGTTGAGGGGTTGAAGAAAAGGTGAAGCCGCCACTCTGACGGGGTGCCGATGGCTTGTCAAGCAAAATGGCGGGCATGCATGAGATCGAACTGCCGCTGCGCGGCGAGCACATTCCCCTGGACGCCCTGCTCAAGGCCACTGGCCTGGCCCCCAGCGGCGGCACCGCCAAGCAGCTGATCGCCGCGGGCGAAGTGCAGGTGGATGGCCAGGTGGAGCTGCGCAAGACCTGCAAGATCCGCGCGGGTCAGCGGGTCACGCTGGGCGACCAGGCCGTGCGCGTGCTGGCCGAGGCTGGCGAGGGCTGAGCCCCCGCCCCCCGTTCAGAGCTTCATTTCCAGCTGCAGCGCCCAGTTGATGGTGCTGCGCGACAGCGTGGTGGCGGTCTCGTCGCCCACGGTGCTGACGGTCTGCACTTGGCGCGGGTCCAGGTTGCTGGCGCTCAACCGCACCCGGGCGTTGGGTGACAGCTGGTAGAGGCCGTAGAGGTCGAGGACCCGCTTGGGGCTTTGCACCGCCCACTGGTTTTCCGACAGGCGGGTGCGGTAGCCCGGCGTCCAGTTGACGTTGCCGCCCACCGTCACCGGCGTCTGCGGGATCTTGTAGTCCGCGCCCAGGTTCAGCGAACCGGCGGCCTGCTGGCTCAGCCGGTTGTCCGGCCCGGGCACGCCATCCACCCGCGACTGGTACAGGCTGACATTGCTGCGCAGGTCCACCGCCGGCGCCGTGGCCCACAGCGTGGTCAGGCGGAACTTGGCTTCCAGCTCGATGCCCTGCGTGGTGGCGTTGCCAATGTTGGCCGGGCTGGCCACCCAGCGCGTGCTGCCATCGCTTTGCGCCACCGCGGTGGTCAGCGTGCGCATCAGGTTGCTGATGCGGCGGGCAAACAGGTTGGCGCTGAGCATGCCGCCGTCATCCAGGTAGACCTCGTAGGCCAGGTCCACCCCGGTGGCCAGTTCCGGCTTCAGGTTCGGGTTGCCGGCCCTGTCCGGGTTGGTCTCGGAATTGGTGCCCTTGGCCAGCCAGGTGGTGCCGATCAGGTCGCTCAGTTCGGGCGAGCGGTAGCTGCGCGTCAGACTGATGCGGATCTGGTCGCGGCGCTTGGGGTCCAGCTTGTAGACCGCATGCAGCAGCGGCGTCCAGACACTGCTGAGGTTGCTGTGGTTCAGGCCGTCGCTGCCCTCGCTCTGGGTACGGATGCCCTCCCAGCGCAGACCGGCATAGGCCGCCCATTGGGGGCTGATGTTCCACTCGTCCTGGGCATAGCCGGCCAGGCGCAGGCTGTTGGCGAGGTAGTCGTCCCCATGGTCGGCCGTGGCCGGCACGCCATTGGTCAACTGGCTGCTCGTCTGGTTGCGGCGGGCGTACTCGCTCTCCAGCCCGGCCACCAGACTGTGGTCGTTCTCCAGCAGCAGGCTGTACTTGGCGTTGGCGCTGCCGGTGCGCTCCACGGCCAGCGAGCGGTCGTCCTCCAGCTGGGTGCCACCGGCCTGGCTCTGGCTGTCCAGCTCGGTGGTCCAGCTGTGGTTGAGGTTGCGCGACTGGCCCAGACCCACCTTGGCCTCCAGGTTGCCTTCGCCCACCCGGCCACGCCACTGGCTGTTCAGCCGCGCCAGCGAAAACTCACTGTCCGTCTTGCTGCTGCTGGCGCTGTAGGGCAAGGTGCCCAGCGCGCCGGGCTCGAAGCTGGAATCACCATGGCTGCTGCCGCTGGAATAGACCAGCATCGGCATCAGCATCAGCGTGTCGCCACCGTCGAACTTCCACTGCAGCTTGCTGCCCAGGTGCACGCCGTTGCGCTCGCTGTTCGAGCGCTTGTCCTCGGTGCGGTCGTCGGTGTCGTTGACGGTGTGGACCTGGCTGGCATCGGCCCGGTCAAAGCGGAAGGCCGACAGCGTGACGTTGTAGTTCATCGGCCCGAAGGTGTCCTCGCGCGACCAGGACGCCCGGGGCTGCACCCGGCCGCTCTCCAGGCCCAGGCTGGCCCGCACGTCGTTGCGGCGCTTGGTGAAGCCCTCGCGGGTGATGATGTTGATGGTGCCGGCAATCGCCCGGGCCCCGGTCTCGGCGGTGGGCGCGCGCAGGATCTCGATGCGCTCGATCTGGTCCGGGTCGATCGAATCGAGCGACAGCCCGCCCTGCACCCGCTCGCCATCCAGCAGGATCTGGGTGTAACCACCGCTCAGGCCCCGCATGCCGATCTTGCCGCCACGGCCGGGCGTGCCGGACATCGTCACGCCCGGCAGGCGCTTGAGCAGATCGCCCACGGTGCTGTCGCCGAATTTCTCGATCTCATCGCGGCCGACGATGATCTTCGCGGCGGTGGAGCGGCGCCGCTCCTCGACATCGGACAACTGGCTGCCATTGACCTCGATCCGCTGCACCGCCGGGGTGGCGGGCGCCGTGGTGGAGCCGGGGGCGGGTTCTGCCGCTGGCGCCGGGGCGCTCTGGGCCAGCAGGGCCGGCGGCGCCGCCAGCAGGCCGACCGCCAGCAGACAAGGGTTCAGACGCAGGTGTGGGACGGCCCGATGGGCGGCCCGAAAGATGTTGGACGACAAGGAAGCCTCGACAGAGAGTGGCCAGGACGGAGGAGACGCGATCTGGCGGCGGCTGGGCTTCGAAGAAAGAGAAGCACTCGCGTCTGGGTCTGAATTGTGCCGGCCGGCGGAGTTCCCCGTTTGTCAAAGCGGACACATCCTGATAGAATTCTCGGCTTGGAGCAAAAATGCTGACCGCCACGGGCTGCTACCCCTAGCTGCCTTTCTGTGTGAGTTGGTCTTTTGCCGGAGCCATCCGGCCGCTCCTGCGGCACACCGCCGCCTTTCGCACATCCCCTTCGACCTTCCGGTTATTTGCCCCGCTGGCCTTGGCCCGTGGGGCGGCTCATCAGAGCCGGGCTTCGCTGCAGTCTGCAGGGAGCCCAGCACGGTCGGTGGCGATGCCCTTGACTGCCCCACCGTGCCGTTCGCAGCCCTTTTGCTTTGATCTTGGGCTGCCCGGTGCTCTTTGAAGGTTGATATGAGCTTTGAATCCCTGGGCCTCGACGAGGCCCTGCTGCGCGCGTTGCAAACCGCCGGCTACGAAAACCCCACCGAAGTCCAGGCCCGCGCCATTCCGGCCGCGCTGGCTGGGCACGACCTGCGTGTCTGCTCTGCCACCGGCAGCGGCAAGACCGCGGCCTTCGTGCTGCCCGCGCTGATGCGCGTGCTGGAGGCCCGCAAGGACCCGGCCAACAAGCCCAAGCGCGGCGAGGTCAAAGGCCCGCGCATCCTGGTGCTGGTGCCCACCCGTGAACTGTCGATGCAGGTCGCCAAGGCGGCCTCGGACTACGGCCGCCACGTCCAGTGGCTGTCGGTGACCAGCGTGGTCGGCGGCGTGCCCTATCCCGCCCAGCTCAAGGCTTTGCGCAGCCCGCTGGACATCCTGATCGCCACCCCCGGCCGCCTGATCGACCACATCCAGAGCGGCAAGGCCGTGCTGGACAACGTCGAGATGCTGGTG